>DATKHW010000269.1:0-3593 GCA_035546275.1 Gemmataceae bacterium | reverse complement strand
TACACGTCCGCCGGCGGCCCGGCCTCGTGGGCCTGCCCCGACGCCTGCTCCGGGGCCATGTACGACGGCGTCCCTATCACCGCCCCGGCCTGCGTCTCGCCGCTGTCGCCGTCCAGCCGCCGGGCCAGGCCGAAATCGGTGATCTTGGGCGTGCCGTCGGCCGTCAGCAGGACGTTGGCCGGCTTGAGATCGCGATGCACCACGTTGCGGCTGTGCGCCAGTTGCATCGCCCGCGCCAGCGTCTCCACCAGCCGGGCGCATTCGCGGGGCGGCATCGGCTGGCCGCGGATTCGACGGGCGAGGTCGCCTCCCTCGACGAACTCCATTGCGATGTAGGGGCGGCCGCCAGCCTCGCCCACTTCGTGGACCTGCACGATGTTCGGGTGTTGCAGCTGGGCCGCCGCCTGCGCCTCTGCGCGGAAGCGCTTGACGGCGTCGTGGTCGGACAGGGCGCCGCGCAAGATCATCTTGAGGGCGACGACGCGATCCAGGGCCAGGTGCCGGGCCTTATAGACGACGCCCATGCCGCCCTGGCCGATCAACCCGAGGATTTCGTAGCCAGGGATGGGCGGCAGATTGTACGGTGCGGCCAAGCAACCGTCTGGTGGCTCTGCTTGCGCCGGCTGGTAGGTGACGGTTTCGGGTGGAGTCGGCGAAACCGGAGCCGGGGCGTGGTCGGTCGTCCGCAACGGGTCGTCGGCGTTCGGCGTCGGCATCGGCGGCCTCCCATGAGATCACTTTTTCCCCGTCCGTGACTGTCGGAAAGAATCCAGCCATCGCTCGTACTCCGGAACGCGGCGCAGCACCTCCAAGTCGGCGTCGGACTCGAGGAAGAGAATGTCGTCGTACTTCTTCTGGCGGGCCTCCTCGAAGCACGCCAGGGCCAGGTCGAGATACTGCTTGCGCTGCTGTATCTCCTCCGGCGTCAGCTCCGCAGCCGGCTTCCCGTCGCCGACATTGGCCATGCACAGGCCGAAGCAGGACCCTGCCTCGGCGGGGTGGACGGGCATCACGCCGAGGTGCTCGCGGACGTTGGCGGCCATCGCGGCCGCCTCGGCGGTCCGGCCGCAGCGGGCCAGGGCGAGCATGAGCTGGGGCTGCATGTTCCGCTTCTGCTGCTCGTCCTCGACCGCCGAGTAAACGGCCTGGCGAATTTTCAGACCTTCCTCGAATTCACGCCGGGCGCCCCTGGGGTCGCCGATGCGCAAGAAGCTGGTGCCGCAGCGATAATGGGTGTGCGCGACCAGGCCGCGGTACACCGGGTCGTCGGGTTCGGCGGCCTGGACCTGCTGGAAGAGGTCGCGCGAGGCCAGGTACATTTTGTGGGCCTCGTCGTTTCGCCTGGCCAGCATGAGGTCGTCGCCGAGCTTGCCCTGGGCGTCGGCCAGCTCGCGCCGCGCCTTCAGGCTCCAGCGCCGCTCGGCGAACGTAGCTTCTCGCTGCTTGACCAGCTCCTCGTGGAGCTTCAAAGCCTTGTCGGGTTCGTCGTGTTGCAGGGCCAGCTCGGCCAGGTAGATGTACGAGGCGCCGAGGGCCACACGGTGCGCGTGGCTCGGGTCCTTCTCGACGTGCCGCTTGCGGATCTCCAGCGACTTGGTGAACCATTCCTCCGCCTTGGCATAGTCGAAGTCGAAGCGCAAGGAGACGATGCCGAGGCGGTCGCAGGTGTCGGCCACGGCCACCTCGGCATCGACGAGGCTGATGCGTTCCAGTTGGGGCAGAGCCGGATCGCCGTCGGGGAAAGCGGCCATCTTGTCCGCCAGCGCCTGCCAGAGGGGGAGGCCGGCCTCGTAGAGCTTGCGCGCGGGTTCCAGTCGCTTGTGGTAGAACAATTCCACGTCGCCCATGCGGTTGTCGTTGGCGGCGATGTTGGCCTTGGCCTTGTCGCTGGTCGGATCCGCCTGGAAGGCGCGCTCGGAGTATTCGCCGGCTTTCTTGTACTCCTGCTCGGCCTCGCCCCGGCGGTTCAGCCCCCACATGAGTTCGCCCAGTTGCATGTGAGCGCTGGCATAGCGGCGGAAAAGGCGGTCGCTGGTCGCGGGCGATTCGACGAGTCGGTTCAGCTTCCGCATCGTGTCTTCAAGCAGTTCCTTGCGAACGTGCCGGCCGTCGGGCGTTTCGTCGAGATCGATCTGGATTTTCAGCACCAGATCGCCGAGTGCGTCGAAGGAGAGGTCGGTTTGACTGACGGCGACGGCCAGGGCTTTTTCCGCCTTGGCGGTTTCATCCTTCGCCTCCTTTTCCTTGGCCTGGGCGATTTCCGTCTGTTTCTCGGCGATGCCCTTCTGCTGTTCGGCGTCGAGGTATTTCAAGTAGCTCACGGTGGCGCCACCGGCCAGGGCCAGCGCTACGGCCGCCGCCATGGTGGTCACCATCGGATTGCGTTTCACCCACTTGACGGCCCGTTCGATCCGACCCACCGGCCACGCCAGGATCGGCTCGCTGCGCTGATACCGTGCCAGGTCGTCCGCCAATTCCACTGCGGACGCATAGCGCTTCTCCGGCTCCTTGCGCAGGCACTTCAGGCAGATCGTCTCCAGATCCAGCGGCACGCCCGCCTGCCAGCGCGACGGCGGCGCCGGCTCCTGCGTCCGCACCTCATCCAGCGTCTCGACGACCGTCTTCCCCTTGAACGGCGGTCGGCCGGCCAGGCAGTCGTAGAGGATCGCGCCCAGTGCGTAGATGTCCGCCGCCGGTCCGGCCTCGTGGGCCTGCCCGGACGCCTGCTCCGGCGCCATGTAGGACGGCGTCCCCAGCACCGATCCGGCCTGCGTCTCGCCGCTGTCGGCGTCCAGCTGCCGGGCCAGGCCAAAGTCCGTGATCTTCGGCGTGCCGTCGGCTGTCAGCAAGACGTTGGCCGGCTTGAGGTCGCGATGCACCACGTTGCGGCTGTGCGCCAGTTGCATGGCCCGCGCCAGCGATTCCACCAGCTTCGCCGCCTCCCGGGCCGGCATCGGCTTGCCGTCGAGCTTGCCGGCGAGGTTGCCCCCCTCGACGAACTCCAGCGCGCAGTAGGGATGGCCGCCGGCCTCGCCGACCTCGTGGATCTGCACGATGTTGGGGTGCTGCAGCCGCGCCGCCGCCTCCGCCTCGATGCGGAAGCGAGCCAGCTCACGCGGCCCGGCATGGCCGCCGGCCAGCACCATCTTGAGCGCGCCGGTCCGTTTCAGGGCCAGGTGCCGGGCTTTGTACACGACGCCCATGCCGCCGCGGCCGAGGACGGACTCGATGTCGTAACCGGGGATGGACGGCGGCGGCTCGGAGGGCGCGGCCGGTGCGCCGTCTCGCGGCTCGCCTTGCCTGGGCTGGATCGTGACGGTTGCATTGGGAGTTTCCGGCAGCGGGGCCGGGGCGTGGTCGGTGGTCGGCGACGGGTCGTGGGCGTTTGGCGGCGGCATCGAGTACCGTCCTTCGAGGAGTCGGGAGTTGCAGGCGGCGTCTGGCCGTCGTTGGACCGCCCCATTGTACACAGGGAAGCTGCCGAGTTCCGCACCCAGGCAGGGGCAGGGCTGCGGTTCCCTGGAACACGGCCGAGCGCAGCTGCAGCGGCCGCGATTTGCTACACTGCTGGTTGCCCTCGTGGTGCAGGCGGC
>DATKHW010000268.1:0-2473 GCA_035546275.1 Gemmataceae bacterium | reverse complement strand
CGCGGCGGCAAGGCGACGGCCTCGTCGGTCTACCCCAACAACCCGTTCCACAAGATCGATCATCTCAACGACGGCCAAATCGGCAACAGTCGCAGCTGGATTTCCAACGAACGCGGCAAGGGCTGGGCGCAGGTGGAATTGTCGAAAATGGCGGCCATCGACCGTATCGTGTGGGGCCGCGACCGCCAACAGAAATACGGCGATCGCCTACCGAGCGACTACCGCGTGGAGGTTTCGACCGACGGCGGCACGTGGACGAGCGTCGCTGGCTCGTGGGACCGCCAGCCGTTCGGCAAGCCGCCTCCCAAACCGCCGAGCGACTTGGCCAAGCTGCTCGATCAGCGCACGCAAATACAAGAGCAGCTGGTGTCGCTGGACAAGGGGACGATGATTTATGCGGGTGTGTTCCACAAGCCGGATCTAACCTATGTGCTGAAGCGCGGCGATCCGACGCAGAAGATGCAGGAAGTGGGGCCGGCCGGCGTCAAGGCCGTGGCGCCGGCGTTTGAGCTGCAACCGGATGCACCTGAGGCGGAAAGGCGGCTGAAGCTGGCGGAATGGATCGCCAGCGCGGACAACCCGCTGCCGGCCCGCGTCATGGTCAACCGCGTCTGGCACTGGCATTTCGGCCAGGGGATCGTGCGGACGCCGAGCGATTTCGGCTTCAACGGCGATCGACCGTCGCATCCGGAACTGCTCGACTGGCTGGCGGCGGAGTACGAAGCCAACGGCTGGAAGCTCAAGCCGCTGCACCGATTGATCGTGCTGTCGGCGACCTACCGCCAGTCCACGCGTTTCGATGAGAAGGCCGCGGCGGCCGACGCCGACGATCGCTTGCTGTGGCGGCGCCGGCCGCAGCGGTTGGAGGCGGAGGAAGTGCGCGACGCGGTGCTGGCGACCAGCGGCGCCCTCAATCCGAAGCGCGGTGGATCCGGATATAACCTGTGGGAATACTCCGGATATGTGATTGTGTTCACGCCAAAAAAGAAGCTGGGGCCGGAGGAGTTTCGGCGCATGGTCTACCAGTTCAAGCCGCGCTTGCAGCAAGACCGGACTTTCGGCGCGTTCGATTGCCCCGACGCGACGACCGCGACGCCGCGACGGCCGACATCTACGACGCCATTGCAGGCGCTTAATCTGCTCAACGATCCTTTCATGACCGACCAGGCGGAGCGGTTCGCAGTTCGGCTGCGTAAGGAGGTCGGCGACTCACGGCCGGATCAGGTGCGGCGAGCGTTTCGGCTGGCGTTCGGCCGCGATCCATCGGCGGAGGAAGCGGCGGCTGCCGAGAAGTTGGTCCAATCGGATGGATTGCCGGCATTGTGTCGGGCGCTGTTCAATGCGAATGAATTTGTGTTTGTAGATTGACGCCGTGGTGAACCGCCGCGGCGCCCGCAAATCGCCCCGCGCTTCCCATCTCTTCCTCGATGCGCAGCAGCTGATTGTATTTCGCTAATCGTTCGCTGCGCGCAACGCTGCCGATCTTGATCTGCCCCGCCCCCGTCGCCACAGCCAGGTCGGCCAGAAAAGAGTCCTCCGTCTCGCCGCTGCGCGCCGAGATCACTGCTCGATAGCCGGCTTCTCTTGCCAGCCGCACTACCTCCAGCGTCTCCGTCAGCGTACCTATCTGGTTGACCTTCACCAGCACCGCATTGGCCGCTCTCTCAGCGATTCCGCGCCGCAAGCGATCCGGGTTGGTGGCAAACAGATCGTCGCCGATGAGCTGGATGCGATCGCCGAGCGCCGCTGTCAACTTCCTCCAGCCGTCCCAGTCGTCCTCGGACAAGCCGTCCTCAATGCTCCATATCGGATAAGTCGTCGTCCAGCGCTTCAGCAGGTCGGCCATTTCGTCGGCGCTTAGAGATTTTTCGCCTCCCTCATGCAGATGATAATAGCCCTCGCGGTAGAAGTGACTGCTGGCCGCGTCAATGGCGATCGCTGCATCCGCACCGTGCGCCAGGCCAGCGCCGGCGATCGCCTCCAGGATCATCTCGACAGCCTGCTCGTTGCTGTTCAGCCGGGGGCCATAGCCGCCCTCGTCGCCGACCAGCGCGCCCTCCAAGCCATGCCGCGTCAGCGCCGCGGACAGCGACAGATAGACGGCCGCGGTCATTTCCAGCGATTCCGAATAGGTGCGGGCGCCGATCGGAAGGAGCAGGAAGTCCTGGAAATCCAGGTTGCCGCCGGCGTGCATTCCGCCGCTGATGAGGTTGACCATCGGCAACGGCAGACACGCCCGATTTTCCGTATCCAGATAACGCCAGAGCGGCAAACCCTGCGCCGCCGCGGCGGCGCGGGCGACGGCCAGCGAGACGCCGAGGATGGCGTTGGCGCCGGCCCGCGCCTTGTTCGGCGTGCCGTCGATCTCGCACAGCACGCGGTCGATCCGAGCCTGGTCGGTCGCATCCATGCCCAGCAATCGCGGCGTCAGCAGATCGCGGACATTGCCAACCGCCTTGCGAACTCCCTTGCC
>DATKHW010000267.1:0-22759 GCA_035546275.1 Gemmataceae bacterium | reverse complement strand
GTATCCGGGTCTGGACGCCGACGCGGCGGTGGACATAGTGGCCGGCGAAATGGCGGTCGGCCACGACATCGCATTCTTCAGCTTCGACCTGCCGAACACGGCGTGGACGCGCAGCCTCTACTGCGGCGCCGGCACGCTGCTGCTGTATTGGCAGGCGAACGACCTGGAACTGCCGGCGACGGAGGCGGTGCTGCGGGCGATCATCGGATCGCTGAAGGTGGAGGAATAAAAACGACCCGGGGCCTGCCGAAGCAAACCCCGAGCCGTTTCACGAGGAGACGACCCGCTGAAAGAACGCCGATGCGTGGAGGCCGGCCCGCGCTCGCAAAGGACGGGAAACCGAGCGGGGCCGAGCCTCCGATGAATGTTCCCTCGCCTTAGTTGATCTTGTAAACGGACAAAATAATGCTCGGAATCGTGGCCTCGCCCTTGGGCGACGTGGCGACGATGCCGAGACCCTTGTCCGGCGCGCTGGCCGAGATGGCCACGCTCAGCACGTCGCCGGCCTTGCACTCCGCGATGCCCTGGCTGACCAGGACCGTCGTGAATTTCGGATCGGGTACGGCCTGACGGCAGCCGGAATTGTCCACGTCCTTGCCGTTCTGCTTGATCCAGACGTCCACGTAATCTTCCGTGTCGCCCTTCTCCTTGCCGACCTGGATGGCGGCCACGACGAAGTAGACGCCTTCGGTGTCAATCTTGATCTCGCCGGGCTTCGCCTTCGGGTCGTGGGTCAGTCCGCTCAGGGCGTCGTTGTTTTCCATCTGGACCATGAGCGGGGCGTCCTTGGGCAGCTGCGTGGTCATGCTCGACAGCTGTGCATAGATCGGCCCCGCCTTGGCGGGCGCGTCCGCATGGGCCGTGCGGCCCATGCCGGTGATGTACAGTGTGGCGACCACCGACGAAGCAGTCATCGCCAGAAATGCCGCCAGGGTTCGAATCTTCATGACGTCCCTCTGGTTGTCGGCTCTCGCACTGACGGCGCGCACTCCTAGATATGCGTGACGCACCGATCGCCGCACACCGGCGTCCTAGCGAAGAGCCATCCGTGAAGATGAGACGTGGGGAAGAAAGCAATCGCCGCGCCGTTCGTCCGATTTGTCCGAATATCCCGCAAATCCCGTATTTTCAATTCATTGCGCCGTTTCCTCCGTTTTGGCGGAAATGCCAGCATGCCCAACGCGGCGGCAGGCATCGCCGCAAATGCAGGCGCCGCTGCCAGAATCAGGGCGCACCCACGCACAACGCAACGGCGGATGCGATTTCGTCCAGTTCCGTCGCAGTAACCGCACCGATCAAGCGAACGAAGCGGGCTTCTGAAACCGACTTGGTTTGAAAGGCGTCCGCGCCGGAGTGCTTTATCAAGCCGTTCGTCGGACAAGCGGCCAGCTCCACGAACCACGGAAATGCGGCATAATGCGGCTTCCAGTCGGTGATGGGAACGACCAGGCGCAAGGGCAAGCGCCCGACCGAGTCCATGCTGACGACCACGGCCGGGCGAATCTTGCGAATCTCCGCCCCTACCGCCGGATCGAAATCGACCAGCCAGATGTCACCGCGTCTCGGTGTTGGCGCTTTCGCCATACAGGTCGTCCTTGCCGAAGGCCTCGAAAGCGGTCAATTCCGGGTTATTCCGGTACTCTTCCTCCGCGAGAGCGGCCGCGGCTTCCAAGATCGCATTGCGCTCCTCGGGCGGCAGCTTTCGCAACTCGGAGGCCGTCCAACGCTTGCCCGGTTGCTTGTTTTCTTGGTTCATGGTCGATCCCTTGCTGCTTGAGCCGCACCGTCGCCATCCTAACCCCGCCGCGCTGCTCGTACAATCGCGGCTTCGTTCACGCCCGCGCATCCCTTACCAGCAGCTCATTGATCCGCCGGGCGAACGCCGCAGGGTCCTTGATCTTCGACCCCTCCGCGATCACCGCCTGTTCGTACAGCAGCCGGCCGTGGCTCTCGATCCGTGGGTCGTCCGCGTTCTTCTCGTACAGCTCCCGCAGCGCAACGACGGCCGGATGCTCGCCGTTCAGCTCCAGGATGCGTCGGCCGGCCGCCGTCTCTTCCACCCGGCCCATGCGCTGCATCAGCCGCTCCAGATGGGCCGACATCTCGCCCTCGCCGGCCACCAGGCACGACGCGCTCTCCTTCAACCGGCCCGACAGCCGCACCTCGCTCACCTCCGGCAGCTTCGATTTCAGATAATCGAACAGTTTCTTGTACTTTTCATCGTCCTTTGTCTTTTTCTTCTCCTTTTTCTCCTCTTCCACCTCGCCGCGGTCGGCCGCCTGCAGCTTCTTGCCCTTGTACTCCGGCAGGCTGGGGATGACGAACTCGTCGATTGGGTCGGTCAAGAGCAGCACGTCCCAGCCACGGGCGCGGAACGACTCCAGGAGCGGCGAATGCTCCACCTGCTCGCGCGAATCGCCGATGATGTAAACGATCTCTTTTTGCTCAGCCGGCATCGCCTCGACGTACTTGGCCAGCGTGGTGAACTGCCCGGCCGGCGTCTTCAGCGACTCGAACAGCAGGAGATCGGCCAGCTTGTCGCGGTTGGCGTGATCGCGGCCGACGCCTTCCTTCAGGATCTCGCCCAGCTCCTTCCAGAAGCCGAGGTATTTGTCGTAATCGTGTTCCTTCATGTCCTCCAAATTGTTGAGGACGGTGCGCGTGATGTTCTTCTTCATCTGCCCCAAAAGGGGGTTGTGCTGCAGCAGCTCGCGCGAGATGTTGAGCGGCAGGTCCGACGAATCGACGACGCCGCGGACGAAGCGCAGATACGGCGGCAGCAATTCCTCGCAGCGCTCCATGACCAGGACGCGCTGAATGTAGAGCCGCAGCCCCGCCTTGAAATCGCCCCATTGCAGCTCCATCGGCCGGTGGGCCGGGAGGAACGCCAGCACGCGGAACTCGTTGGCGCCTTCCGCCGTGTAGTGGACGACGCGGGCCGGCTCGGCGTAGTCGCCGGCGATCTGCTTGTAGAATTCCGTGTACTCCTCCGGCGTCACTTCCGATTTGCCGCGCAGCCAGAGGGCCTTGCGCGAGTTGAGCGTCTCCTCGACGACCGTCTTTTCGCCCTTTTTCTCCTCCTTTTCCACGTCCATGACGACGGGATGCTCGATAAAGTCGGAGAATTTCTTGACGATTTGTCGCACATTATACGGATCGAGAAATTCCTTTTCGTCCGTTTTGAGGTGCAGGGTCACATCCGTGCCGCGGCGCTCCTTCGTCACAGTTTCGACGGTGAAATCGCCCTGGCCGTCCGACTCCCAGCAGACGCCCTGGTCCGGCGGATCGCCGGCCAAGCGCGAAACCACCGCCACCTTGTCGGCGACCATGAACGCCGAGTAGAAACCGACGCCGAACTGGCCGATCAGCTCCGGCCGATCCGACGCTCCCTTCGATTTGAGGCTCTCCAGGAAGGCCCGCGTGCCGGACTTGGCGATGGTGCCGAGCTGCTCGATCGCCAGGTCGCGCGACATGCCGACGCCGTTGTCGGAGATCGTAAGCGTATTTTTATCCTTGTCGATACTGATTTTGATCTTCCAATCCTTGTCGCCCTCCAGCTTCTCCTCGTGCTGCAGCGAGTCGAATTTGAGCTTGTTGATCGCGTCGCTGGCATTGGAGATCAGTTCGCGCAGGAAGATCTCCTTGTTGGAGTAGAGCGAATGGGTAATGATGTGCAGGAGCTGCTTCAGCTCGGTTTTGAACTCTCGTTTCTCGCTGTGCGGCGCCGTCTGAGTCATGGTGTTGCTCCTTGAATTCACCACAGAGTCCCAGAGAGCACAGAGAAGACAAAGAATTGCTTTCCTCTGTGTCCTCTGGGACTCTGTGGTGAATTCAAGGAATTATAGCGGGCGGCGGGGCCAGGAAATCGACCGTCAGCCGATCGCCGGGGTGGACGCGCACATCTTCGGTGCGCTCGACCGGCTTGCCGCCTTCCATCCAGCGAGCGCGCAGCGTGTAACCCTGGTTGCGGCCGGCCTCCAAGGGCGGCGTGATGAAGCGGCGCTGCTCGCCGCGCTGTGTCGTTGCATCGCCAGAGACCCACACCTCGGCGTCGGCCGGCACGTGCACCCGCAGCACTGCGGCGGTTGCCGGAACATCGGCGCCCGGATCGACGACGGGCGCGACGGCGACGGGCGGCGGCCCCTTCCACTTGTAATAGTCGATCGCGATTTGCGGACTATTCACGTAATAATAGTCCGAATAGTAGCCGTAGCCGTTGACGAAGCCGTGGCCGCTGGGGTAGTAGCCGAAGCCAGTGTCCACCTCCGCGTTGCTGGGGCCGCCGATGAGGATGCGACCGGCGAGGACGGGTTGCCCGGCGCAGCGGCCGGTTGTCAGCAGGCACAGGGCCGCCGGCAGGAGGAAAGCGAGCCACTTGGGGAGGGATGTTTTCATGCGAATGCGATGGTGGGAGTGAGGGCGGCGCCGCGGGTAGTTTACCCGACGGCCGGACGGAACGCGGTGGAACTGCGGTGAAGGATGCGTGAAGGCGGGTCGGGCCGCCCGCGGCGCCGTTGCGTATGTTATAATCGGTCGGTCGTTTCGGAGGGTTCGCTGATGCTGCTGCTTGGCCGGCTCCGTTCGCGCACCTGCCAGGGCCTCACGCGCCGCGCCGTCCTGCAAATCGGCGCCAGCAGCGTGTTCGGTCTGTCGCTGGCCGACCTGCTGCGCTGCCGGGCCGAGTCGGGGGGCGGCGCCGGCCGGGTGAAGTCGGTCCTCCTCTTCTGGCTCTGGGGCGGGCCGTCGCAGCTCGACACCTGGGACCCCAAGCCGGATGCGCCGCTCGATTTCCGCGGGCCGTTCGGCGCCATCCCCACCAAAACGCCCGGCGTCCGCATCTGCGAGCTGTTTCCGAAGATCGCCAAACTCAGCGATCGCTTCGCCGTCGTGCGGTCGATGCACACCGGCTCCAGCGACCACGGCGTGGCCGGCACCATCGGCTTGACCGGCAGCGCCGGCGGCGGCGTCGGGCTGGACGGTCGGCCGTTGCCCGGCGGAGTCCGACCGACGACCGGCAGCGTCGTGGCTCGGATCCGCGGCGGCGATTCGAAGCTGCCGCCGTTCATCGTGGTCGGCGGCCGGCTGCACCAGGGGATGAAACCGATCGTCGGCGAGGGCGGCGGCTCGCTCAGCGGCATGTACGATCCGTTTCGGCTGGAATACGACCCGGTCCACGGCACGCGCATCCCCGCTCTGCAATTGCCGGACGATCTCACGCCCGAACGGCTCGGCGACCGTCGCCGGCTGCTGGAAACGTTCGACGACGCGGAGCGCCGCGCCGACGCCGCCATCGCCGCCCGCGCCGTGGACGACTATCGCGCCCAGGCCTTCGCCATGCTGACCTCGCCGGCCGCCCGGCGGATGTACGACCTGTCGGAGGAGCCGCGGGCGCTGCTAGACCGCTATGGCCGGACGCGCGTGGGCCAGTCGCTGGTGCTGGGTCGGCGGCTGGTGGAGCACGGCGTGCCGTTTGTGCAGGTCAACTGGAGCGACCACGTCGAGGCGGAGGAGGATTCCGGCGACGGCGGCTGGGACCATCATTATCGGAATTTTCAGATCATGCAAGACCGCCATGCGCCGTGGATGGACCAGGCGTTTTCGGCGTTCCTCGAAGATATGCACGAACGGGGCCTGCTGGAAACCACTCTGGTCGTGGCCATGGGCGAATTCGGCCGGACGCCGAAGGTCAACGACAAGGCGGGGCGCGACCACTGGGAGCACTGCTACAGCGCCCTGTTCGCCGGCGGCGGCGTCCGCGGCGGTCGCGTCGTCGGCGCCAGCGACGGCCGGGCGGAGCATCCGCACGATCGGCCGACCACGCCGGCCGACGTGGCGGCGACGATCCAGCGGGCCGTCGGCGTCACCAGCGAACAGGCGGCGACCCTCGGCGTCGGCGTGGACGGCAAGCCGATCGAGGAGTTGTTTTAGTCGAAAAATCTCACGCAAAGACGCAAAGAACGCAAAGAAGAGCTGAAATGAACAGGCGTATCATCCTTTCGCTCTTTGTCTTCTTCTCTCTGTGCCCTTTGTGTCTTTGCGGCGAATCTTCCGACCCCGTCCGCCTGACGACGGACGGCGATTTCAAGGAGCATCTCAGCTGGTCGCCGGACGGCAAGCGCATCCTCATGACGCGCATCCATGAGGGCCACATGGCCCTCTGGGTCATGAACGCCGACGGCTCCGATCTCAAGCCGCTCATCACCCCGGACCCCAAGACGCCGAACTTCGACGCCTCCTGGTCGCTGGACGGCAAGCGGATCGTCTTCGTCCTCGACAAGTTCAACGGGACGGACGGCTCCCTCCAGATCGACACGGTCGCCGCCGACGGCACGGATGATAAGACGGTCGTGCCGCACAAGGCCTTCGAAGAGGCGCCGCGCTGGGCGCCGGACGGCAAACGCATCGCCTGGGTCAGCACCCGCGACGGCAATCAGGATATCTATACGACGGATTTGGAAGGCAAGGACGTGCGGCGCCTTACCAATGACCCGGCGCCGGACGACAACCCGACCTGGTCGCCGGATGGAAAAAAGATCGCTTTTTGCAGCGGCCGCGGCGGCCATTTGCAGATCTGGGTCATGGACGCCGACGGCGCCAACGTCCGCCGGCTCACCGACCACGACGGCATCGACTACTGGCCGGTCTGGTCGCCGGACGGCAAGCACATCGCCTTCACCTCCAACCGAGACGGCGATTATGAGATTTACGTCATGGACGCCGACGGCTCGCATCCGCGCAACCTGACGCACTGCCCGGCCCAGGACAACTTCGCGGCGTGGTCGCCGGATGGCAAGAAGATCGCTTTTATCTCCAATCGGGACGGCGGGTCGGATGTGTATGTGATGGAGGTGAAATAGCCGGCGAGCCGGGGGCGTCAGCCCTCGGAGGCGCGGTGCAATCACGAAACCACCCTCCGGGGGCTGACGCCCCCGGCTCGCCGGGAATCACCCGATCATGATGATCCCGCCCGATTCCTGCAGCATCGCCGAGCCGCTGATCTGCGTCATCAGCCCCGATATCTGCGTCTGAACCTGCCCCGTGATCGTGATCATCATCCCCTGGATGGTCACGCCCGTCGGGTCGAGCTTGATGCTGCTCTGGCCCACTGTCAGCGTGATCGACTGCATCGCATCCAGCGAGCTGGCGCCCAGGTCCAGCTTCGTGGACTGGTTGCCCATCTTGATGTTCAACGTCTCGTTGCCCATGGAGATTTCCACGGTCCGGTTGCCCTGTTTGACGGTGATCTGCTCGTTGCCCTGCTCCACGGTCTCCGTGCGGTTGTTGTGGATCGTGATCGTCTCGTCGTTCTTGACCGTCTCCGTGCGGTCGTTGCCGATCGTCGTCGTCTCGTCGTGGTCCACCTCCTTGACGCGGTCGTGGCCGACCCAGTGGGCCTCGTCGTTCTCCACGGCGATCTTCTGGTCCTTTTCCGCGCGGATGTAGAGCAATTCCTCGCCCTTTTTGTCCTCAAAGCAGATCTCGTTGAAGTTCTCCGCCGTGCCCTTGAGGCTGCTGCGCGACTTGACGCCGCTTTGCGTCTTGTTGTCCGGCAGCTTGTACGGCGGCATCATGTCGGCGTTGTAGACCGAGCCGACGCTGATCGGCCGATCCGGATCGCCCTCCTCGAAGGCGATCACCACTTCCTGACCGACGCGCGGAATGTGGATCATGCCCCACTGCTGCCCGGCCCACGGCGTGGCCACGCGCACCCAGCAGGAGCTGTCGGCGTCGTTTTTCCCCTGGCGGTCCCAGTGGAATTGCACCTTAATGCGGCCGTATTTGTCGGTGAAGATCTCGTCGCCCGGCTTGCCGACCACCACGGCCGTCTGCGTGCCGTGGACGACTGGCCGCGGCGTCGTGCAGGGCGGCCGGAACGGCGCGTCCAGCGGCAGGCAGCGGAAGCGGTTCTCGTAGTGCATCGGGCCGGCTTCGTTGGAGCGGTAGGCCACTTCCATGCGGGCCACGTGGTCCACGGCCAGCACGACGTACGGCCCCTTGCCGTTGAAATGGCGCTGCAAGGTGAACTTGTAACCGCTCGTCAGCTGACGGCATTTCGACACGCCCTCGACCACCAGACCGGCCGCCGCGTCTTCCTGCATCCGCGTCGTCGAGAGCCGTTTCCCAGCCGGCGTGACGCCGTCCAGGCCGGACGGATTGTCGCCGCCGCCCTTGTCCACGCCGTCGAAGCGCTTGGCATAGCCGCCCGGCCAATCGTACAGCTCCAGACTCTGGTTGCCGCCCACCGCCAGCTTGTGCGTCACTTCTCCCATCTTGGAAGTGTCCTGAACGACCTTGTTCGTTTCTAGGTGCTTATGCGGCAGCTCGAAGCAATGGTCCCAAAGCGTCACCTTGCCGGAGCGCAGCTCCTGGGCCTTGCGCCACTGATAGATGCGGTCCTCCGGCCGATTGCCGCCGGTCGCCGTGTCGTAGATCAGCGAGCTGGCGGCCGGCATGTCGGGGTGGCTCTGCGGCGTGTCGGCGAACACCATCTGACAGCCGCCGGACGAATGCTTGAAGAAGTAATAGATGCCTTCTTCCTCGCATAGCCGGCTGAGGAAGTTGAAATCAGTCTCGCGGTATTGAACCAGGAAATCGCGCTCTTCGTAGGAGGCTTGCAGCTCGAACGAGGCGTCCACGCCGGTCAGCACCTTTTTCAGCACGTCCGGCACGCTCATATGCTGGAATATCCGGCTCTGGGTGCGGCGCGTCAGCAGCCAGGCCGGCGGCACGATCTCCACTTCATAGATGGTGAAAAACTGGTCCCGCTCGCCCTGGGCGACGCGCTGGACGATGCCGGAAAACCAGCGCTGCGTCTTGTTGTCGGGCAGGGTCAGCGCAGCCGAAACCTTCTGGCCGAGCAATTTGTCGAACGCCACGTCCGTCTTGTTTTCGGCCAAGGCCTCGAAGCGGAAATGAAAGAGCTGCGACACGGCCTCGGCGCCGTAGATTCCGATCAAGAGCAAGATATCCTTGCCCAGCGGCGTAGTAATACTGAGGGGCCGGCCGTCCTGTGTATACGTCGGCATGGATACCTCCCACAAAAGGGCCAAGCGAGCGCGACGCGCGGTCGTGCTACGATTGTATGCGACCGGCAAGCGGCGTCCGGACGGGAATCGGCCGACTGTCCGGGGCCGGCGGCCGATGCGGATGTAACGTATGGGCCGTTTCCGCCGTCAACGGCGCGCCTATGGCGAGCGGGCGTCAGCCCCCTGATTCCTCGTTCCATCAGGGGGCTGACGCTCCCCGCTCGCCGGGCCGACCCTTGCGTAATGCAGCCGGCCAAAGTACAAACAAGGCCAGGGCGTCCTTTCCCTTCCTTCGTCCCATCAGCGAGAGCATTATGCCCAGCAACAATCCGCGACCGCCGAAACGGTCCTGGCGCGGCGATAAATCGGCGGCTCCGCGTCCCGCGGCCGGCAAGCAGGCCTGGAAGGGGGGCGAAAAGAGCGCCAAGACGGGTCCGCGCGTGCCGCGCGGCGTGAAGATCTTTATCGCGCTGCTGCTGTTCCTCGCCGCCGCCGGCGCCGGCGTGGGCGTCTATTTGTGGCTGCGGCCGCCGCCGCCGGTGCGCCTGGTCCTGGTCGGGGCGGGCTACGAAGAGAACCTGGCGGCGCCGGCCAACGTGTACGGCCGTCGCGGCCTGAACGGTCTGCGGAAATGGGCGACCGATTACAACAAGGATTTCGGCAACAAGGTCGATGTGCATCCGTCGGACGACCATAGCGACGACGGATTGCTCACCGGCGACAGGGACCCGGTCGCGGCGCAATTGAAAGATTGCCGCTCCGAAACGGTGATGGTGTTCCTGACCGGCGACGGCGGCGGCGACGCCCAGGGCGCCTATCTGCTGCCCAACGACGCCAGCCCCGCCGCGCCCGCCCACATTTATCGCATCAGCTCCGCACTCAAGGTCCTCAAGGAACTGCCGGAAAAGACGAAAAAGCTCCTTATTCTCGACGCTTCCCAGGCGGCGCCGGACTGGGCGATGGGACAGCTGCACAACGATTTCGTCCGGGCGGTGCGGGACAAAGATTGGCCGCAGTTCAAGGACGTGCCGAATTTGGTCATCCTCTGTTCGTGCGATGTGGATCAGCAGTCGTGGACCTCCGAGGAGTACGGCCAGACGATCTTCGCCCATTACGTAATAGAGGGTCTCAAGGGCGCCGCCGATCATGCGGTTTCCGGCGAGGAAACCAAGGACCTTTCGCTCGACGACGCCCAGGTTTCCGCCCTGGAGCTGGTCCGGTACGCACAGATCCAGACGTCGCGCTGGGTGCGGCACAACCGTGCGGCCGACCAGACGCCGCTGCTGCTCTGCGGCGACGAACACAACGTCGCGGCGATCGGCCTGGCGGCGCACGGCGCCTACACCGAGCCGTCGATTCCAGCCGCGCCTTCCCTGGCGGACCTGGCGGCGGTATGGCAGCAGCACGAGGCGCTGGCAAACGTGTCGCCGCCGCCGTACATCTGCACGCCGTTGCCGTGGCGCGAGTATGAGGCGACGCTGCTGCGCTATGAGCAATTGCTGCGAGCCGGTGAGGCGGGAGAGACGACCAAGCACCTGCGCGATCGGCTCGACCAGCTGGCCCAGCAAATCGACAACGCCCGGCGGCGAGATGCGAAGTCGTTGGGCAACACCCTGGCGACGCCGGCCGTCTTCGGAAGCGCCTTGCCCGATGAGAAGGCGTTCGCCAAGCAATTTGACACGCTGTGGCAGGACCCCGCCAAGGACGATGCAATCCCGGCGCTGCTGGACAAAGCGGACACGAAAACGAAGCCGTTGCTGCGCCTTCGCCTGATCGATCTGCTTCTCGCCAAGGCGGCGGCGTCGCCGGACGACTACAAACGGGCCTGCACGGTCCTGGAGAAACCGGAGCTGGCCGCGGCAGCGACCCCCGATGTGCCGCTGCCCGCCGAGGCCAACTTCGCCGTGATGGCCCAGAAAATGAGCGATCAGCTGCCGGTGAAGCCCGATTGGGCGCTGCTGCAGCAGGGGCTGACGGTGCGGCGCACCGCCGAGACCGCCGCTTTGGGTATGGACGCCAAGACGTCGTCGGCGCCGCGCAGCGAGATGCTCTTGCCGTGGATTCAGTCGTCGATCAACGACGCCGACAAGCTGCGCGGCGCCGACGGCGAAGACCTCCTGTTCTCGTCGAAGCCGCAGGAGCGTCAGGACGCCGGCCGGAACCTGGCCGAGGCCGCCAAGATTTATCAGGACGCCGCCGTGAAAGCGGCGAAGGTGCGCGAAGCGCTGGCGGTGCGCGACCAGGCCCTGGCGGAGCTGCCGCTGTTCACGCGCTGGCGCGGCTGGGAGGCGCTGCAAAACAAAGAGGAAAATCTCAAGGCCCTGTGGACGGACACGTATAAGCTGCGCGACCTGCTGGAGAACCCCAAAATCGCGCTGCCGGACCTGGCCGCCGCCAAGAAAGCGGTGGAAGACGGTCTGAAAAGTCAGCATGAGGAGTTCGATGCGGAGTGCAGCAAAAAGCGCGACGCCCCGTCCCAGACGCCCTGGCGCGAGCTGGAAGAAGTGCTGTCAGTCCCGCTGACGCCGTCGGCCCAGCGGATGGACCTCATCGCCGCCCAGCGCAACATCAGCCAGAAGCTGAACGAGGGCACAGCGGGCGCTGACCCGGCGAAGGATGAAAAGGCGCCGCCGTCGGCCGAGGAGGCCAAGAAGCTGGGTTTGCAGCAGGGACGGCTGGCCGCGGCGGCGCTCGGCGAAACGGTTGAGAACGGCGGGATCGTCGCCAAGAAAATGCACGATTTGAGAGAGTCGAATTGGCAAGACGACCTGAACGACGTCGGCGCCGTTCTGCGCGACCGGCTGCGCGAACGGGCGAAGACGGCGGCCGACGCCGCGACGGACGGCCGCAGCCTGCCGCTGGCCGACGTGGCGGGGCGGCTCCATCAAGCCGCCCTGACCGGGCGCTTGCTCGACGCCGGGGAGGCCCTTGCCTTCCTGGCCAATCTGGACCCGGTGAACGAGGACCGCGACGTGCGGCTGCACGATTTGCTCGTCTGGCAGGCGGAGCGGAGCCGGCTCGATTACTGGGTCACGGGCGATCCGGCGAATCCGACGCTCTACTACAAGGGGGCCGCGCTGGCCTACCTGACCGACGCGGAGAACCTGGCGAAGGAGGGCGTGGACGATCCGAAGGCCCTGCCGGGTCGCACCAAGACGGTGCTGGCCAAGAAGCAGCAGTTCGACGCACCGGGAGCGGTGGCGATCCAGTTTCAGGACAACGACGGCAACTGGGTGACGACCGGCCAGACGGCGGTGACGGACGAGCCGCAGTTCTCTCTCCAGTACAAAGTGGCCGGGGACAAGGATTTGCCGGCCGGCCGGCCGGTGGTTTGGGCGGGGTCGGCGGCGAAGCCCAACCAAAAGGCGCTGCTGGACGTGGCGGAACCGGGCGACGCCGGCTCGCCGTCGGCGCTGGCGCAGGCGGCCGGCGAGACCAGCGAGCGGTACACGGTGCGCCCTCATCCCGGTCAGGATCCGAATCCGAACGCAAATCGCCCCTACATGGAAACCGCGGACTTCCAGGTGGACAGCCTGTTCCGCGGCCGCTTTCTGACCGCCAAAACGACGGTAAACGTGTACAACCGGCCGGATGTGGTTAGCTGGCAACCCAAGGAAGCGCTGGATGGCTTCATCGCGGTTCAGGCGGAGCCGGAGGTGTTCCAGGAATTCGCCGCCCACAATAGCGAGATGGTGGTCGTGCTCGACTACTCCGGGAGCATGGGTCACGATCCAAAGGACTACAGCATAAAACTCAAGCCTCCCAATCGACGGCTTGACAAGGCCCTGGCCGCCCTGAAAATCTGCCTCAAACAATTGCCGCCCGGCGTCCGCCTCACCGTCCTGAGCTTCAACACACAGGGCGAGGGCGCCAGTATCCGCTCCAATATTAAGGTGCAATTCGGTCCGAAGCCTTGGCAGCGAGGAGCGGAGGATGGGTTAATTGATCGCCTTGGAGACTTGGACCCGGACGGCGCTACGCCTCTTGTGGAGGCCGTGGACATGGCCGCCCAGCAATTCAAGACAGGCGTCGAGGCCGCCAAGGCCAAGACCATTCTCGTCCTGACCGACGGCGGCGACGATATGTTCCTCGACGGCCAGGCCGTCAACACGCGCAAGAAGGCTATGGAAGAGTTCCTGGGTAAGCGGATCAACAAAGACTCCGGAATCCAGGTCCATGTCGTCGGCATCGAGTTCCAGTATCTGCCCAAAGAGGAGGCGGACGGGGCGGAGGCGTTTAGAAAAGCGATTGAATCGGATGTGATCGGTGGAACCTTCATCACCGAAGACCACGTTGAACGGCTGGCCGCCGATATACAGCAATACTTCCTCAAGCTGCACTACTGGGTCGAGGACGGCAAGAGCGAACTGGTCACTACGATCCAGGCGTCGGCCCAATCCTCGCCGACCGATAAGAGCTACAAAAACGATCCGACCATCGCCGACGAGGGCCTGGACATCTCCGTCGCCCCGGAAAACTTACGTCTGCTCCGCGTCCAGCCGAAAGACGATTATTATGTGGTCGTCCAGAACCATCGCCACATTCAAGGGGACGTCACCTGGACCAAGTTCGTGGATCAGAAGGTTCACGTCGAGCCGGGCGAGGTTCTGGTGCTGAACCTGGTCAAGGGGGATGCAAACCACCCCTTCGTCCTGCAGCGCGACGTCTATGCCGACTCGCCCCGCTTCTCCCGGCTGCGGCAGACGCTGGCGCAATCGCCAAAAAAAGCCGGCCCGGACAGCCCCTGGCCCTGGCTGCTGACGGTGGTGGGCGACACGCCCAACCGCGACCGCCGGGAGATCACGGCCGCCTTGGAGCGGACCGACGACGTCGTCAAGGCGGGCGAGACCCTGCGCCTCAAGCGGCCCGATTGGGCCTGGTTCAACGTCGCCCAGCCCGACAACGCAAAACCAACGTCAGGATTGCGCTTCTCGCCGCGGCCCTATTACTCGTCGCCGTTCTATAACCTCGACCTGGCCGAATGGCGGCAGAGCGATCGGCCCGTGGTGGAATCGTGGTGGTGGGACCAGGACAGCCTGGGAGTGCTGCCGGAAGTCCGGCGGTGGGAAAAAGGACAGGCTCCGGATCAGTTCCATAACGACCCCTCCGAGTTGGCCGGCTGGGGTCGGGATCGGACCCTGAAGCTCCGAGACGACGAACCAGGCGACAAACGGGTCGTGGTGGAAAGCGTTACGTCCGAGAACTGCCTGGTCCAGACGACGCCCGACGGCCGACCCGAGATCAAGAAGTGCATGGTGGTTCGTTTGGTCTTTCCGAAGGACGAGCCGTGCTTCGTCCTGCCGCCGCCCTTCCTATGCGAGAAGGGATACGAGCAGCGCTTCTACATGGAGGCGCACCGATACACGGGCGTCTTCTACGACGTCGATCCACAGGCCGTGTCTTATCTAAGTCTCCATTCCGTGGAGCAGATCAAGAGCAGGGCGGCGGTCAATGGGCGCCATGCGCAACCCTTGACGATCAATGACATCACGCAATTGACGCCGGAGCCGCTCTCCCGCGATTAAAGGAACGTCGCCATGTCCGACTCGCCGCCGTCTGCCGACTCTCCGCCGCCCAACGGCGACGGCGCGCCGGAAGGCGACGCTCCGGAATCGGCGGCGCCGCCGCCGGCCGCCAAGCCGACCGCCCGGCGAACGGCTGCGCGGCCCTGGCAAGGCGGCCGTTTCCGGTCCACCGCCGGCCGCGGCCGTAAGCCGTCCGCACGGATGCGCACCATCGTCATCCTGTCGGTCCTGGCGCTGATCCTGGTCGGCGCCATCGCCGCCTGGATCTTCTATCCCCGGACCTTTTCGCAACCTTATTTCCTCCCCCTTATCGTCGATCAGTACAACGACCCCAACGAGCCGGCCGCCGCCTGGGGCGAACAGGACCGCGCCGCCCTGACCGGCCGCGGCTGGCAGGCGCCCAATACGGTGGACGATCAGGAACGCCGGCTGCTGGTCGAGGAACTCACCCGGCTCGGCAGCGAAAAATCCACCGAACAGCCGGTCGTCGTCTACCTCCGCGCCTTCGCCCTGCCGACGGAGAAGGGCGACCTGGCCGTGCTGCCGCTCAACGCCTCGCTGGACGACGCAACCGGATGGCTGCCGCTGCGCGACGTATTCCAAATGATTAAGGCGTGCCATGCCCCCAAGCGGCTGGTGCTGCTGGACGTGATGCAGCCGACGGCCGGCGTGCGCAACGGCATCTGGACCGAGGACGCCGCCGAGCTGGCGCAGGCGGTCTTGAAGAACGTGCAGCAGGACGACCCGAACCTGTTCGTGCTGTGCGCCTGTTCGCCGGGCCAGACTTCCCTGGCGTCGGAGGAGATGGGCCATACCGTCTTCGTCCATTATTTGATCGAAGGCCTCTCCGGAAAGGCGGCGAGCAGCCGGGACAACCCCGTCACGGTCCGCGAGCTGGCGGCGTATGTGACAGCCAACGTGGACGCCTGGGCCTGGCACAACCGCGGCGTCCACCAGACGCCGGTCTTCATCGGGCCGGCGGAGGGCGGCGATTTTCCGCTGACGACGGCCGACGCCGCCTCGGCGGACAAGGAAACGCCACTGGATAAGGAATATCCAGCCGCGTTGCAAGCGGCGTGGGAGCTGCGCGACGGCTGGCTGAAAGACGCTGGGGTCTGGACGCCGCCGGCGCTGTACCGCCGAGTGGAAGATGCGGCGCTGCGGGCCGAGACGCGTTATCGAGCCGGCTTCGCCGCGGCGGACGTGCAGGCGGAGCTGACGAAGGAAATCGAAAGCGTCAAGGAGCAGCGGAAGAAGGCGCCGGGCGCGGCCGGCCTCGGCGAGCCGGATTCGCTGGCCCTGGCCGACGCGCTGCACCGGCCGCCGCCGGCCAACCCGGAGCAGGCGCTCGATACGCTGGTGCACCTGGCCAACCTGCACGCCAAGCCGGACGCCAAGCCGGAACAGCTGAAGGCGGAAACCGACGCCTTCCTGAAGCAGCACGAAAACCAGCCGTTCGAGCTGTCGTGGCTGGTCTACCAGGCGGCGAAGGCGCATCCCGAAACGCGGCCGGAAGAGCTGCGCTTCTGGCTGAGCTTGCTGCATCCCGAAGGCCGGCCGGTCCCCGATTACGCCGAGATTCACCTGCTGGAACGGCTGTCGCGGGTGGAGCTGCCGCAGCCGAAGGATGCGCCGGAACTGGGCGGCGCGGCCCAGGACTGGAAAGAGGCCGCGGCGTCGGCTCTCAAGCTGGCCGATGCGGCGGAAGGCGCCGGCGCGGCCTGGGCGCTCCTGCCGCCCTTGCCCGATGCGCTGATGGACTATTTCGACAAGTGGCGCCAGGAAGCGGCCGGCCGGCGCCGAGCGGCCGAGGCGCTGCTGCTCAAGAAGCCGCTCGACCTGCGGGCGGCCCAGGCGGCGCTGGAAGCCGTTCGGACGGATGCGCCCGGCTTTATGGGCCGCGGCTATGCGGAGCTGCGCGGCGACCTGGACCGGCTGGGCACGGCGATTCGCTGCCGGGATGAGGCCTTTCGTCTCGTGCCCGGCTTCGCGGAGAACGGCGGGCCTGTTGGGACATGGTCTCAGACCATGCCCCAACAGGGGGCGGCGTGGAAGAACCTGGTGGAACAGGAGGAAAAGACGGCGCGGCTGGCGCGGGACTTTGCGGATCGGCTGTCGGACACGACGAATTTGTCGCCGCAATGGTTCCGCGAGACGCAGACGCAGACCGAGACTTTGCAGGAGGCGCTGGATACGCTGATGGACGCAGTGAGTTCCCGGCGTCTGCGGTCGCTGATTGGCCAAAGGGACCGGGCCGGCGGCGCCGATGCAGGGGAAATGGAGGCGGCGCTGCGCCTTCCAGCCTGGTCGTCGGCGGATCGGCGCGCCCTGTGGCAGGCGTGGCGCGATGTGGCAGGGCGGCTGAACGAGGAGTCGTCGACGGCCCCGGCCGGTCCGCTGGGCGGCGCGGAGCCGACGGCGGGAGGGCCGGCGACCGACGCCGAGGACGGCGTCTTGCGCGCCCGCGCCGCGTTCGCCCTGCTGACCCTGGCGGGAGGCGCCGACGCGACCAAGGGGTTGGAAGTCCCGAAGCAGGCGCCCCATACCGCCGAGGAAAAAGCGGCGCTGCGAGCGCTGGGACGCGAGCTGCGCAAACGGCTGGCGCATCCGCCGGCGCCGCACTGAGCATTCGGCAATCGGCGGCGTTCGTGGGACAGGATTCCAATCCTGTCTTCCTTGCCGGACAGGATTGGAATCCTGTCCCACAATCGAATCCGCCTGCGAATTACGACACCCTGGAGAAACCCCATGCTGCGACTTTCCCGTGGGACCACGATCGGCCTGCCGCGTATAGCGGCGCTGACGGCCGCGGTCCTCGTCGGCCTCGGCGCCGGGCGGCTCAACGCCGCCGACCTGAAACTGCGCTTCAGCGACCGGCCCGACGACAAAAATCCCCAAGCACTGCTGCTGCGGCCCACGCTGCAGCAACCGCTTTTCGTCTACATCCAGAACACCACGGGCGCCGACGTCAAGGATGTGACGGTGGAGGTGCTGGCCGGCGGCGCCCCCGTGGCGGCGTCCCAGCCGCTGACCGCCGCGGCCAATGGCTTCACCAAGGCCGATTTCAGCAAACCGGCGCCGGAGCCTCCCGCCGCGCCCGCCGCTGCGCCCGCTGCTCCCGCTCCCAAGCCGGCCGCCCCGGCGCCGCCGGCGTTGGAGGAGGCGAAGGGCAAGCTGGTGATCCACATGATCAAGGATAAAACGGAGATCGGCGATCCGATTGATCTGGTTGTAACGCCGCCGACGCAGTACATCAAGTTCGTCTCCGGCACATTCACTCCGCCGGCCACGTGGAGCGGCCGGACCAAGCTGAGCGTGGTCGTCCGAACCAACGGGACTTTCCCCGGACCCGGCGGCGCCGTGGAGCTGGTGCTGAATCCCAAGCGCATCCCGCTCTTGACCGAGGGCGCCCGCAAGGGCGGCTCGCGCATGGGCTTTTTGGCCTCGCCCGCCGACGCCAATGACAAGAACGAGCTGACGCTGACGGCGGACAACCTGGACATCAGCCCAGCCGGCCAGGACCGGACCGGCCTGGTTTACCTCACGATCGACGGCTGGGAGCGGGCGTATACGCTGCACACGACCTTTCCGGCCAGCGGCATCGAGGGCAAGGTGGAGACGTTCGACAATCCGCTGGTGCGGCTGATTGCTCCGCCGTTCGCCGACCCCAACGCGCCGTACCCGGTGACGCTGGAGGCGGACAACATCGGCAACCGGCTGCTGGAGCTGGGCGTGGACCGCAACGGCGACGGCAAGTTCCTGGAAGCGAACAATGAGATCTACGATTTCTCGCAATATCCGCTGACCGGCAAGCCGGCGACGACCACCGGCGGCGACCGCAAGGTGCACATGCTGTTCAGCCCGGCCGGCCCCGCCGGCAGCTTGCTGCTGCAGCCCGTCGTGGAGGATTGGAAGGCCGACCTGGACCTCAAGGGCATCGACGGCCCGCGGGAATTGCGGGTGCGGCTGCTCAGTTGGAACGGCGAGAAATTCAAGGAAGAGAAGTTCTTCAGCGCCAAGCCGCCGGAGTTCGGTCAGCCGCCCAGGCTCGGCGATCCGCTCGGCGAAGAGTCGGACAAGCTGCTCTACACGATCCAGCTCAACGGCAGCGGCCCGCAGGACATTCAGCTCTCGTTCCCAGTGAAGATCAAGCGCGGCGCCCTTTTGCCCGTGCAGGCCGTGAGCAAGGACGATCCAAAGGAGATCAAGGACGTCTTCTTTTACGTCGGCAAGCCCGGCCCCGACGGCAAACCGCCGGCCAACGTGGAGCTGGCGACGGGCGTCCGCCATGAGACTGACAGCGGCGTGGTGTGGGCGGCCGACCTGGCGCCGCCGACGGACACGAAAGGCAAGGTGGAGGTCACGGCGGAGTTCGTGAAATTCAACAACATCGCCAAGAACGGCACGGCGACCGTGATCCTGGAAGAGGCAGCCGCCCCTGGCACGCCGGGCGCCGTCGCGGCCAAGCCCGGCTCGATCGCCGGCATGGTCGTGGAAGGCGGCCTGGGGCAGCCGAACATCGAGGTCCGCCTGCTAGATGGGGCGGGCGGCGTCCACGACTCGGTGCTGACCAATGGCAAGGGCGAGTTCCTCTTCAAGGACGTGCCGGCCGGCTCCTACCGCGTGGCCTCCAGGAAGACCACCGACAGCACCCGGGGCGAAGCCATCGTCGGGGTGGTGGACGGCAAGGACGTGGTCGGCGTGATCGTCAACCTGCTGCGTCAATAGGACGCGGATCGCCCTTGCACCAACCCGAAGCGCCAGCGAGGAAGTTCGGCCTCGCTGACGCGTCGGGTTGGTACAATTTCGGCATGACCCTTCTCTTCACCGACCCGCTGTTTCTCCATCACGAAACCGGCCCGCATCCCGAACGATCCGACCGTCTGCGCGCGGTCACGGTCCGGCTGGCGAAATCCGGCGTCGCGGGCCTCTGCGCTCACGGCGACTATCAACCGATGTCGGAAGACGAGGTGAAGGGCCTTCACGCCGCCGTCCAGATGCAATTCGCCAAGCAGGTCTGTGAGGAAGGCGGCGGCTATCTCGACGGCGATACCGTAGTCTGCCCGGAATCGTTCACGGTGGCGCTGGCGGCGGCCGGCGCCTGCGCCTCGGCGGTGGACGCCGTGATCGGCGGCCAGGCTCGCAACGCCCTCTGCCTGGTGCGGCCGCCAGGGCACCATGCGACGCCGACGACGAGCATGGGTTTCTGTCTGTTCAACAACATCGCCCTGGCCGCCCAGCGCGCCCGCAAGAAACACGGCCTATCCCGCATCCTGATCGTCGATTGGGACGTACATCACGGCAACGGGACGCAGGACGTTTTTTACGCCGACGGCGGAGTGCAATTCTACAGCATTCACCGCTACGGCCACGGCTTCTACCCCGGCACCGGCGCCGCCGACGAGACGGGGACTGGCCCCGGCCTCGGCCGCATCCTGAACATGCCGATCCGCTATGGCACGCCGCGGCCCGAATACCGCTCCGCGTTCACCTCTGCCCTGGAGAAGGCGGCCGACGCGATCAAGCCGGAGCTGGTGCTGCTGAGCGCCGGCTTCGACGCCCACGCCGCCGACCCGATCGGCTCGCTGGGATTGGAAGTAGAGGATTTCGCGGAGATGACAAAGGCAATTTTGGACGTGGCGCGGACGCACGCCGGCGGCCGGCTGGTGAGCTGCCTGGAGGGGGGATACGACCTGGAGGCGCTGGCGGCGTCGGTGCAGGCGCATTTGGAGGAGTTGCTGGGAGCGGCGACGTGATTCCAGCTTCATCGGGCGCGACGGTGGCGGTAAGACAAGCGCATGAACTCCGACGCCATCCAAAAACTGCTGAATATCAAACCCTTCGAGCCGCTCGAGGTAGGGTTATCGAGCGGCCAGGTTTGGACGATCACGCATCCTGAAAACGTCATTTTAACCAAAAGCACCCTGGTCCTCGTCGATCCGCCTACGGACACGGTCCAGTGGATTTCGCTAATCCATGTCGTCGCCGTTCGCCGCCGTCAATCGACCATGTCCACCGGCTGATGCGAACGACCGGCCAGCGGGCGGCGACATGTTGTAACGGACGCGCAAGGGCCGCTGCGGCGCCGCCGGGCAAAAGCGCATGGGCAGCCGCCTGGGGCGAGCGTCTTGTTTTCCCCCAGTCAACCGGCAGTCTGAAACTGCGAGCGGTCCGTCTATAACCGTAGCGGTACGCCCATCGGGCTGTTCGCCTCGTCCAGCGTCCGCCCGGGCGGCGCCCTAAACGTCCCGGTGGACGGCAAAAAGGCGCCGCGGCGGCGCTGCCGATTCTGGCCGCGCCGCCGCGGCCGTGACCAGCGGGATTCTTGACCGTACCGGCCGAACTTGCGAGAATAGGCAAACTCACCTTGCGCCTCGAGTTTCGGAGAGTCCCCGAACGGAGCCGTTGAACCATGCCAGCTCGCCGTCGTTGCCCCCAGTGCTCCGCGGAGATGTCGGTCCGCGACGATCTTCTCGGCAAAGTCGTCCGCTGTCCGAGCTGCTGGAACACCTTCCGCGCCGAGGTGGAAGCAACCACCCGGAGAGTCGCCGCGACTCCGATCGCCCCGCCTCCCGAGCGAGAATCGCGCGGCCTTCTGGTCGCCGGTCTCGTCGCGGCGGTCGCCTTCCTCTTCCTGATCGTGATCGCCGGCGGCGCCGCCATGTGGTGGTTTTGGCCGCGGCCCTCCTCCGCCTCCACTCCCGTGGCCGCGGCCCCGCCGCCATCCACGCCGCCGGTCGAGAACAATCCGGCGCCGGCGCCTCAACCGCAGAACAATCCGCCGCCGGCAGTGCAAAATAATCCGCCGCCGGCAGTGCAAAACAATCCCCCACCCGTAGTGCAGAATAATCCGCCGCCGGCGCCGCAGGCGGCGCCCCCGGCCGACGGCGCCCCCTTCCACCTGGCCGACGTGCGCAAGAGCGTGGTATTCATTCGGCGCTCCGTGGGCGCTATGACCGTCTCCGGCGGCACGGGCTTTTTCGTCACCGCGGATGGGTTGATCGCCACCAATCGCCACGTCATTCAGGCGGAGAGCGGACCCAACCCCGCCACGGTCCTCTACGTCGGCGTCCCCTCGGCCGACGATCCCGACAAGCTCGATTACTTCAAGGCCCAGGTGGCCTACTGCCCGCCGCAGAAGGACACGCTCGATTTCGCGCTCCTGAAGATCGCGGCCCGGCCCGGCTATCAGCCGTTTCGGCCCCTGGCTCTCGCCCCGGCCGGGACCAAGATGCAGCTGGGCGACAAGGTCGCCGCCATCGGCTTCCCCTTCGCCGATCCGGAGCATCCGGAGCTGTCCTTCAACCAGGGGAACATTTCGTCCACCCGCAAGGAGATCGAGGACCACCCGTACTACCAGACCGACGCGGCCGTCAACCCCGGCAACTCCGGCGGGCCGCTCATCAACGCCGACGGCCAGGTCGTCGGCGTCGTCTCCCGCAAGCGCGACGACGCCAACAACATGGGCTTCGCCCTCTACTTGAGCGAAACCGGTCTGCCGGACATTCTCAACCAGGACAAGGTTGCCCGCCTGACGCCCGAGGCGGGACCACTCGATCCCAAGCAGCTCCCGTCGGGGACCATCAAGCCGACGCGCCTGGCCGACTGGGACGTGACGCATGGCAAGACCATCGACCCCAACGAACTCAAGGGCAAGGAGGTCGTCGTCGCCCACAACGACGGCGCCGCCTACTGGCTGACCTACAAGGATCCTCTGCCGGAGAATTTCCAGCTGAACGTCGATTGCCTCGTTCTGCCGCTCCTGCCGGATCGGCCGCAGCTGCCGTTCGGCCCGCAGATGCACTTCGGCCCGCGAATCGGCCCGCCGCCGATCGGCCCGCAGCCGCGGGTGAACATGAACACCCTGCAATCGCTCTACGTCCGCTTCGGCGACGACGCGGTCAACGACGACATCGTGCGGATGTCCGGAACGACGGTCCACATGTCGGCAGCCCTGCTGCGCGTCGGGGAGAACGGCGGCGTCGTCGGCACGCATCGCAAGGGGATTCCGGACGATCCGTTCATGCTGACGCTGACGCGCCGCGGCGACGAACTGACGGTGGCGGTGGACGGCGAAGTCTGGATGACGCAGAAGCTGCAACGCGCCCTTCCCGGGTCGCACAAGTTCTCGGTCGGCGGCGTCCAGTCCGGCCTGGTCCTGCACGCGGTCAGCATCGCCCCCATTGATGGGCCGCCGGTGCCGCCGCC
>DATKHW010000266.1:0-5216 GCA_035546275.1 Gemmataceae bacterium | reverse complement strand
GGTGTAGGTTACCGTTTCCAGATAGCCGCCGCTGTCCACGCCGGCCAGCGCCAGCCCCACGCTATCCTCGTCGAAGGCAAAGACACCAGCCCCGTCGCCGTTGGCGTCAAGTAGGTCCATGTTCTGCTGAAAGCATGCACTCAAGTCGGTGTGGTAATTCCACCACAGGCCAAAGGTGCGCGGCCCGGCAATGGGTAAGGGCGTGAGATCGGCATTG
Organism: Gemmataceae bacterium; assembly: GCA_035546275.1. GTDB lineage: Bacteria > Planctomycetota > Planctomycetia > Gemmatales > Gemmataceae > UBA4732. Next base: position 4,999 of record DATKHW010000266.1, on the reverse strand, counting down.
CATGGGAAAGAGAAAAGGGCCAGGTCCAAGTCCTCATCTGCTTTTACTAGATGCGCTGGGTAATGTTTACCGTGCCACTCCACTAGCCCCGTGTCGCGCAGCAAAGCCGCTTTCATATCCGCAGTGAGAATGTAGCCCGTTTTTCCGTCTCCTTGTAGCAGTGTACCAAAGCAGCGATGGTGTTGGAAACCATCTCGTGTTGGCTTCATTTCAACCTGTCGCTCCGCGGCGCCGCGCAATGCTTTCAATTGCAGTCGCTTGATGATCGCTTCGGCCCGGTGCCTAACCTCCGGATCGCAATCCTCCGCCGCGTGTCTCAATTGTGGGTAGGCGAATGGCCCAAGCTGGAACAGCAATGAGCTAGCGAGTTCGCGCCGATTGAAATCCTGCGCGCCTAGCTCCGACACGCAAGCATGGATGAAAACGCGGGATCCAAGAAGAGCCATCACAAGTGCCATATTTACTAGGGCCATACCAGGCCTCCCATTGGCAGCTGTAACTAGCGACGCGTTCGCTGGTCGTTAATTAACGCAGAGGCGATCGGCAGAGTCTAAGACCAGGGCCCCGCCCAGCGTGTTTTCCGGAGGGCTGGCATATTCTCCGCTGCATCACGATTTGACGAAGTAATTCTTGTTGCTGGGCCCGGCATTGTACTTCTTGCCGGTGCCGTCATTGAAATCGAGGATAAAGCTGTCGAAGTCGCCGTTGATGTTCGCCGAGCCGCTGCTGAGGATGTTCCACTGCTGCCCGACTGCCACCTTGCCGTTATTGAGGTTGATGGACACGGTCTTGAGGGTGGAATTTCCCCCAGTCGTTCCCCCAAGCGTTACTGTGCCGTTGACGCTTATCTTGTCGGCGGTCAGGTTGGTTGAGTCTATTTTTGCGTCGTATTCGCCATTATATTGTATCTTCAGGTTGCCGGTGACGGACAGTATGCCGGTTTCCGTCTGTGTATTATGTAGGAGGTTGACGACTCCGCCTATGATGTTAACATCCCCGTTAATTGTGGCGGTCGATCCCGATGCTCCCTCAGTCCACAGGACCCCTCCTTGCATGTCATAGCCCGAATGGACCATAAGCGTAGTGCCCTCCCACAAGTCGGTGGTGCCGGAGGTTTGGTCAAAGCTACCATTACCATCCGATCCTGTGATGTTGAGTTTCCCGTCTTGCAGCTGGAAGTCACCGCCGATGTTGACGATGGGCAAATCCGTGCGCGCATCCAATGTCCCGGCTGTCTTTTCGAGCGTCCCGCGGTTTTGGATCTCGCCCGTACCACTAGTTAGGAACTCGCCGTCCACCCAATTCATGGTTGCGCCGTCGGCGATGCTAACGCCGGCGTTTTTCTCGAACGTGAGGGCGTGGTTGGGCTAATAAAAAACGCCGGTATAGCCTTTTAGTAGCTTAATATTGTCACCCGTCTTGTCGTCTTTCGTTAGCCGCAGGCTGAATGTCCCGCCACCGCTCAGGTTTACGTCAGCCAGGAATGTGCTATTGGCGTTCAGGTCACCAGCGCTCCAGTTGAAGTCGCCGGAGCAATCGATGTCCTGCGCTGTCGGCTGTTCGATGTCGCCGCCGGCCATGTTCAACCCACCGGCGCCGATGTCCAACTCGTTGTTGGCGGTGAGCGTGCCGCTGTAGGTGGAGTCGATGGTGAGCGAGTTCACAGCCAGCGAATAGCCGCCGCCAGGCGTCGTGCAATTCACATCCGATCCGAGCGATCCGCTAAATAACACGTCATCAGCGCCTGTCGGCGCGTTGGCGGCCGTCGCGCCGGCCACCTGCCAATTGGCTGGATCGTTCCAGTCGTTCGGATCGAGCGGATCGCCGCCCACTCAAACGTAGGCGGTGCCGGACGTCACGTTTTGCGTCAGCGCCGACGACGTGCTGGCGCCGAAGTTGAGGTCGCCGCTGTATACGGCGGTGATGCTGTGGCTGCCCAGGGCCAGCGCGGACGTGGTGTAAGTCGCCTGCGAGCCCGACCAACCCGACGTTACGCTGGACGTGCCCAGCAGCACCCCGTTGTCGAAGAAGGAGACCGTCCCAGTCGGCGAAAACATTCCGTTGGACCCGGCGCTGCCGACGGCCGCCGTGAAGGTGACGGAATTGCCGTAGCTGGCCGGGTTTGCGCTGGACGTCAGCGAAGTCGTCGATGATGTGATGTTGTACTGAAACACGTCCGCCGCGCTGGTCGGCGACGTTCCATCCGGCGTCGCCACGGTGATGTCCACGGCGCCGGCCGGTTGCGACGGCGACCACGCGTTCATCTGTGTATCCGAGACGATCGAATACATGGCGGTGTACGCGCCGAAATACACCTCGGTTGTGTTGAGGAAGTCTGTGCCGGTGACGGCTATCTCCGTGCCGCCGCCGATCGGCCCGTTGTTGCCCGTGATGGCCGTGATGGTCGCCGTGGGAACGGCGCGATCCTCCAGCCGTTCGAGCGTCAGCAGCGTGCGCCGCCGGGCGATCATTCTTGATGCAGGGCGGAAGAATCTGCGCAGCAGTCCTTGGAGAGAGAGGGGCTTCATGGCTCGGCTTCCTGGGCGCTGAAAGGGGCGGACGCATCGGCGAACACGCGTCCGCCGACGCCGTCTGACGCCGCTCGCAGGAAGTGTCGGTGGAAGCGACGGGCGGCATGCGTCCGATAACGTCAGCCGTTCGGGAAGCATTGTACGCGCCACCCCCTCATCGATGTCAAATGAAAAATCGTGGTATTTGGATGTTTTTTTAGCAAGAATGGCAGGGGCCTGCCAGCCTTCGGCGCAATATGGCGTCGGATGCCGCCGATCAGGCCGCCCGGCGTGTTCCGCCGCGCAGCTCCTCCAGGATCGGCCCGCACAGCGTCTCCTCCAGGTCCGCGAGCGCCGCCGCCGGCGCCACGCCGTCCAGAATGCGGTGATCGTAGAACAGGCGAACCGGGACCGAGCCGTCTTCCGCGAAGACGCCGTAGGTCAGCGTTGTGGACTGCGGCGACAGCATGTGCAGCGAAGCGGCGCCGAGCGCGCCCACGCCAGTGACGCCGAACGTCCCCAGCGTCTTGGCCCGCAAGTCGCCGGAGATGCTTAGGCCGGCCCAGAACGCCAGCCGGCGCAGGAATCCGGGAAGGCGGCTCAGGAGAAGCACCCGACGGAAATCGGCGAATTGCTCGACTGGTTCCGTGCGCGCCCGGCGGATCAGGTCGTCGATGGCGGCGGCCGATCGCTCTTCGGGGTGACGGATTTGTAAACCGAGGACCACGTCCTCATCGGCGTGGCGGCGTGCAATGGTCAGATAGGCGACGTTGCAGGTGTGCTGATGAATGCGTGGCCACGGGAAGGACAAATAGGCCCGGCGCAGCTCGGCGCGCCGGCGAGCCACCAGGGCATATGCCTTCAGAAATAGGGCGAACCAGCTCGGTCGATGCTCCAGGCGGCGCCGGGCCGCAACCACGTCCGCCAAGAAAAAACGCCGTTCGATGGCGACCAGCGGCACGCGCCGGCTGACGTGCAGAAAGTCGCACATGACGCGGCGCAGCGGCGACAACGGAATCGTGCTTCCCCGCGGCAGTCCCACGGCCTTCTCCCTTTCCCATCGGATTTCGGACCCCGGCCGTCGCCGGCTCAGGCTGCCTTGGTGCGGCCCATCGTCTTTACTTCTTCGAGAATCTGCGTGTTGAGCACCTCCTCCGTCTCGCGCAGCGCAAAGGCGCCTTCTAGGCCGTCAAAGACGCGGTGGTCAAGGACGATTCGCAAAAACATCGAGCCGTCGTCGGCGAACGGCGTGTAGTGAATCATGGTGGTCTGCGGGACCCAAGTGGAGATTGTGGCGGCGCCCATGCTCGCCAAGACGGACATCCCAAATGTGCCGAGCAGGCGAACGCGGAGCCGGCCCGTCCAGTTCATGCCCCATTCGTAGATCAGGCGACGCAGCGGGCCGGGAAATCGCGCCAGACGCAACTGCCTTCGAAACGCCGGAATCTCCGCCAGGGGCCTCTCGCGCGCCTCCGCGATCATCTTTTCGATTTCCCGAATGGAGCGTTTTTCGGGCGTGACGATCGGCAAACCGAAGAGCGCGTCTTCGCCGTTCAGCTTGCGCGAGATGGCGACGGCACCCACGTTTTCCAGGTGCTCGTACAGGTGCGGCCAGGGCCGGCGGACATAGAGCCGGCGCAGGGCGGGCCGGGCGGCGGCGACGATCGAGTACGCCTTTAAGACCAGAGGCAGCCAGGTTGGTCGCGGCCGCGCCGCCGCCACCGCCGCGCGCAAGGGGCTTACATCAATACGGCGTTCGCCGTTCGCCAGGGGAATGCGCTGGCTGAGGGCCAGGAGGTCCCCGACCATTTGCCGGGACAAGGAAAGGGGAAGGTTTCGACCTCGATCATTTGCCATGCCCCGGCCCGTCCTTCAAATCGTTCCAAGCGACGTCGACGTCGCATGCAGGAATAGCCGCCGGTTTGCGGAGGACTCAGCCGACGCCGCCGAACGGAACACGCCGACGCGTCCCGCGGCAGTCGTCGCCCCTTGCCTCGATATTCGGACCGCAATGTTGCGCGGCCCTATACGGACCGCGCGCGTGCGCGTCAAGACCGGGTGCTTTCGGCGTTGATCTTTTCCCGCCGTTGGGGTAGACCCTTAGCACATCTCCGTCCGGCCCCGCGACGACTGCCTCTTTCCCCATTTACGGGGCCGCTTGTCATGAGCCGCCGATCCTTCTGCGTGGCGCTGGGCCTCGTGGTGCTGCTGCTGGGCGGCGCCGGCGTCCTGGTCTATCTCGTCGTCGGCTATGAGCCGGACCTGTACGCCAAGGCCGTGGCGCCGTCGCCGGAGGTCCGCGCCCAACGCAGCCAGGAGTTCCTCACGGAGTTTTTCGCTCTGTATAACGACGCCGGCCACGCCGACCAGAACTGGGGCGTGCAATTCACCGACGAGCAGATCAACAGCTATATGGAGGAAGGCTTCATCAAGCAGCACATCGCCCACCTGCCCGACCACGTCAGCCGGCCGCACATCGTCTTCGAGCC
>DATKHW010000265.1:0-2677 GCA_035546275.1 Gemmataceae bacterium | reverse complement strand
CAGGATTTCTTGACCGACGCGCGGCCGAAGCGCGTCGTCGCCATCCCGCTCGTCCTTGGCGATGCGGATGCGGCACGACTCCTTATCCGGCCGGCGCTCACGGCCCCACAGGAAGCGCACCGCAATGCGACCGTCCTCCAGGAGACATGGCTCGCCGTCCTGCGGCCCCGCGACGACCGCCGTTTGCGGTCCGGGTACAGACGGCCGAGATGTGGTCGGCCGCGGCAGGAACGTCGTTGCGTCCGGGATGCACGTAAAGCGATTGGTGTATGATTTCCCACCGGCCGAGGGGGTGAAACTGGAATCGCAGGCCTCGTGTTCCACCGCGACGACGACGCAGCCTGTGTTTTCCAGAGTGAACTTGCCGCCTGGCATGAAGGAGCAGCAGCCGCCGGCGCCGGTCATGATCTCATGGATCGATTCGTGGGACAGGATTCCAATCCTGTCGTTTGAAAGGACAGGATTGGAATCCTGTCCCACCAAGTCCTCGTCGATCGGCGTCCATGCGCCCGTGCTGACCTCGCAGCGATGCTCCCACTCGGAGATGCGGTCGCGGCCGACGACGCCCGGCGAAAGGCGCGGCTGATGCTCCTCGCAGTCCCGGTAAGCGGTGGGGTCGTCGGCGATGACGAGGCGATGCGTCCCCTCCTCACAGCGGAAGAAATAATACGCGCCATCCTCTTCCAGCAGGCGTGAAACGAATCCGAACGGCGATTCTCGGTACTGGATGCGATGATCCCGCCGCGGGTAGGTGCGGCTCAGCGCCAATTCGTAGTCTGTAAATCCGTGAGTATGAAACACGTCCTCGACGATTTCCGGGAGCGTCCGGTCCGCGAAGGCGCGGCATTCGGCGCCGCGCGTCAAGGCCCAGACCCAGGGGACGACGGCGGCCCGGTAAGTGCGATAGGCGCCGACCTGGCGGCCGGCCGCGGCGAAGCGGCGTACCACGCCGTGGAAGAAGCGCGGCGGCCGGCCCGGCGAATGGACGGCCCAGGCGATCGGCCCGCCGACCAGGGCGCCGACGGCGACTTCCTTTTCCGACAGCAGTTCCAGCTCGAAGCGGAACAGCCGCGACAGGCCTTCCACGCCGGAGAAGCCGGTGAGCAAGAATGCGTCCGGACCCAGCGGCGTGGTCACGGACAACAGACGGTGGTTCGGTTCAGCGGACATGCAGAATCCCCGCGAGATAACGCCCAGCTACTTGACAGTGTGGTATTGCGCAGCGGCCGATTGCGACCACCGGCGGCGCCAGTTGCCGACGACCAGCACCAGCAGCGACAGCACCAGCAGCCCAGCCGCCACGGCCCCGGCCACGCCGAACGTCCCCTGCAGGCCCTGCCGCGTCCGCCGCTCGTCGTTGTCCAGCGGGCGGGTGATCTCGAACACGCCGCGCACGTCGCCCACCTTCCAGTCCATTTTCGGGCTGTCCGGGTTGTGATTGTGGCAATTGACGCAGGCCTCCTGCATGACGCGGGCCGTTGCGTAGCGCAGCACGGGCTTGCCGCCCTGGTCCTCGAAGCGGTAATACGGTTCGCCCGGATTGGCGCGCAGGTGGTCCAGCGCTTGCTGCTCAAAATCGTCGCGGACGCCGCCGTCGGTGCGGTGGGGGAACGGGTAGTCGCTGTAAAGCCGGACCCGCGTACCGCGGTCGCTGTGGCCCGTGAGATAATCGCCGAAGTCGATCGTCAGCGTCGCCGGGGGCGGGATCGTTCCAGCAGTGATTCTTCCGGGGTATGCCGCGGACGCTGCAAGGAACGCTCCTTGGCTCAGCGGCGAATCGAGCAAGCCCGCGGTGCTGGCGCCCAAAATCGGAAGCGTCCCCGTCTTCGTCCTATAGCCGACGTTGGTTGCGACCTGAGGGCTGGCGCTGTCCACGACGTCCGTTGTGTAATACGTGTTCATCTGGGAGAACGTCTCGGACTGCTGGGCCGCCCCCTCCAGGGCCGTCGCATGGACCAGGCTCTGCGACAGCCGCGACAGGTACCACATGCCGAACGCGGAGCCGAGCGTCACCGTCACCAGCAGGCTGGCCGCCAGCGGGTTGCGCTTGCACCAGCGCCACAGCCGCTCGGCGCGACCCATCGGCCGGGCCAGGATCGGCTCGCCGTTGAGGTAGCGGTGCAGGTCCTCGGCCAGGGCCAGGGCGCTGGCGTAACGCTTCCGCGGCGCCTTTTGCAGACATTTGAGGCAGATCGTCTCCAGGTCGTGCGGCGTGCGCGGCTGCAGCTTGGACGGCGGGATCGGCTCGTCGTTCCGCACCTGGTTGAGCGTGTCCACGACGGTCGCGCCCTTGAACGGCGGCCGGCCCGTCAGGGCGTCGTAGAGGATGGCGCCGAGCGCGTAGACGTCGGTAGCCGGGCCCATGTCTTCGACGCGCCCGGCCGCCTGTTCCGGCGCCATGTAGCTGGGCGTGCCCATGACCGATCCGCTATGGGTCTTGCCGCTGTCGGCGCCTAGGTCTTTCGCCAGGCCGAAGTCGGTGATCTTCGGCATCCCCTCCGGCGTGAGGAGGACGTTGGCCGGTTTAAGATCACGATGGATGATGCCTTTTGCGTGGGCGGTATGCATGGCGCGGGCCAGAATCTCAACCAGGACGGCCGCATCGCGCGGCTTCTGCGCCTTGCGATTGAGCTTGTAATCAAGCGAGCCGCCCTCGACGAACTCCAGGGAGAAGAAC
>DATKHW010000264.1:0-3050 GCA_035546275.1 Gemmataceae bacterium | reverse complement strand
TGCGCCTTTGCGTGAGATTTATTTCGGCTTGTCCACCAGGATCAACGGCGACGGGGCCGGCACTTCCAGCTGTCGCGGATTGACGAAGCCCGCGTCGCGCAGCCAACCGCTGATTTCGCCGAAGGTGAACGTGTCGCCCTCGTCCGTGTGAACCAGCATGTTCAGCGCGAAGATCAGAGGGTAAGGCGGTCCGGTTCGGTCTTCATTCGGCGTCATCTCGGCGATGGCGATCACGCCGCCCGGCGCCAGGGCGGTGAACGTCTTTTTCAGAAGCGCCTGGCTGCGGCTTGCGCCTTCGCTGTGCAGGATATGGCCGAGCGCCGCCGCCTGATGACCGGCGGCGAAGTCGGCTTCCAGCAAGTCGCCCGGAACGTACCGATAGCGGTCGGCGACGCCGCGGCGGGTTGTCACTTTTTGACAGACCGGGATCACCGCCGGCCAGTCCACAACCGTCACCCGCACTTGCGGCGACTTCTCGGCTAGGGCGATGCTCCACACGCCGGAGCCGGCCGCCAGATCGAGAACGCTGTACGTCCCCGCCGGGGGCTTCGCCAGCAGATGGTTGGCCAGGACCTTGGCGGACGCATATCCCAGTGGGAACAAGTCTTCAACGAAAGCCCGGAAGAACTCGCCGCCGGTGTCCTGCTGATTGACCGAAACCGGCGGCTTGCCGCTCTGCACCGCCTCCGTGAGATGCAGCCAGTGGGGAATCAGCTGCTTGCTGAGATGGCGCATCAAGCCGCCGGCGAAACCCGGTTTCGTGCTGACGAGATACGTCGCGCTCTCCGGCGTGAGGGCGTAGGCGTCGCCTTTCTTGGCGAGCAGTTCGATGGCCGTGAGGGCGTTCAGCAGCATCCGCGCGCCGCGCTGCGACGCCCCTGTATGAGCGGCGACCTGAAAAGCCGTCATCGGGCCCGCGTCCAGCAGGTCGAAGACGCCCAGACGCACGGCCGCCTCCAGGATCAACGTCGGAGCATAGCCCCAGGCCATCTGCTGAATGCGCTCCGGCGTGACTGGTTTGTCCTTTTCCGCCATCCTTTATCTCCTCGAATCAGGGGAAATGGCCGGCGTGCCGTCGGACTCGCCGGCCGTGCTCCGCTAGGCCTTCGTACTCTTCGGGGGTCAACGGTCCGGCCGCGTCGAGGACGGTCAAGTCCTCGTCCAGTTCCCGGCGGTCGTGCGGCGCCGCCAGGGCGACCATGACCGCGGGGTTTTGCAGCACAAAGCGATACCAGGCCGACGCCGGCGGCGGCGTGAAGCCGGGTGGGTCGTCCGGCGTCGCTTGCAGCAGGCCGCCCCAGCGCAAAGCGGTGTAGGCGATCACCGGCAGACCAGCGGCGAGCGCGGCAGGAAGCACCTCCGTTTCCGCTCCGCGATGAGCTGCATTATACCGGACCATAAGAAGGTCGAGTTTGCCGCTGCGGGCGACGTCGGCGGCGAGCGATCGCTGGTGCGTCGTAATGCCGAGGCGCCGCACTAGCCCGTCGCGCTGAGCGGCCCGGCAATGCTCCAGGGCGCCGCCCGGCGCGATCAGCTCGTGCCACTCAGCCGCTTCTTCGACGTAATAAAACGTCAGAATATCGACATATTCGCTATGAATGGCGGACAGAACGGACCGTAATTCCTCTGCGGCGTCGGCGGCCGTGCGCGCGGCGAACTGGACGCAGACGACCACGTCGCCGCGGCGCCGGCCGAGGCCGGCGATGGTGCGGCTGAGCACGTCTTCGTCGCCTGCCCAGTTGAGGAAGTTGATCCCGCGGTCCAGCGCGTGGTGGATGTCGTCAGGCGTGATGAACGTGCCGGCGCCGTGCGACGCAAGGCCGAGGCGGCAGATGGCCTTGCCGAAGGCGATGGATGGAGACGTAAGCAGCGGAGAATACATGCGGGAACCACCGGGCCCAGCTAAAACCGAGACGCGATCACCTGGCGCATGCTCCCGATGAGGTCGAGCTGCCGCCGCAGGAACACGAACAACACCGCGCCCATGGCGAGGCACATGAGGACCATAAACATCAGATTAACGACTGGAATCTTGGCGAAGGCCGCCACGACGCATATGGCGCCGGCGAAAGCGAACGGCGTCACGATCAGGATGGCGACGCCGCGCATCATCACGCCGACCGCTTCGCTTTCCAGCGCCGGCTCGCCGAGATAGACGCACAGGCGACGGAGGAACCACATGAACATGCACCAGGCGACGAAGGTCGCCGTAATGGCGAGCAGCAGCAGGAACAGGGCGATCAGATCAGTGCCGGGCAGGAAGGAGAGGCCCGCCTGCATCAAGCCCGCCAGCATCGCTCCGGCGTTGAGGGCCACGGCCACCAGGCAGAAAACGCGAGCGCCGGAAGCCGCCGGCGCCCACAGGCACAGACTGGAGGCCGTCAGGCCGAGGATGGGTGCAAGCCAGTTGATCATCAGACCGGCCAAGAATCCCAGCCCGTGTGCAAACCCCAGCCCCCCGGCCACACCCTCCGCGGAGCCGGCGAAAGCACTCAGCCCCGCGGTGGCGCCGGCGCCAATGGCCGCCAACTCCACGACTATGCCGGCCATAAGAGCGAGGACGGCGGCGTAGTAGCAGCCCAGACCCCAATTCACGAAGTCCATATTGCCGTCGCGCGTCCGGATGGAGCGCTTCTTTTTCTTCCGCCCGAGCTTGCCGACCACTTCCAGCTCGATCTCCTCATCGTCGCCCGCCTCCGCGACGTCGAGGACCTCCTCGAGCATGTCCTCTTCCATCGGACTGGACGCTGGAGGCAGGCCGCCTGCAATGGCCTGCTCTCCCACGGGCGCCTGGGACGCTCCCTTTTTCAGCGGAATGCGACATGGGGTGTCGCAGGAGGGACAGGCCAGCCGCGAGCCGCGCGATTCCTCGGTGGCAGTGAAAATGTTCTTGCAATTGGGACAGCGGATTTGCGGCATGGGGGAAGTCTCCGATAGCATTCCCGCAAGCTGATTAGGCGCTCTTGGGCCTCACCTCAAATACAGCCCGGGAGCGGAAAAAGCAAACATCGAATTCCATGAAGAAGCTTGTCTGTCCCACCAAGAGAGGA
>DATKHW010000263.1:0-7216 GCA_035546275.1 Gemmataceae bacterium | reverse complement strand
CGGGCCAGCATTCGCCCCATGATCCACTGGCCGGCGAAGTCGATAAAGGTGTAACCCTGGGTCCGTTCGGGGCGGTCGGGCTGATCGTAGCAGGAGTACATGAGCCAGGAGGCGACGGCCACGGAAACCAGCGCGACCGTCCAGGCGGCGACGGATCGCGTCCAGCGATGTACCAGGAACCGGCAGACCAGGCCCAGACCGGGGACCTTGAGGAGAAACGTCCGCAGGGCGTACCATTTCTGTTGCATGATCGCTTTTATAACGAACATGGGGCGTGTTTGCATACCGGGCTTGCATCATCATTAGCGAGGGCGAACGTGGGAAACAACGCAACGCAATTGGTGCATCGAGTGCGCCGGCGCCTGCGCTCGCTGGAAGACGCCGCCCGAGGCGTCGTTGCAGGGGTGTCCGGCGGCCCCGACAGCGTTGCGCTATTGCATGTTCTCCTCGCGGCACGCCATCCGACGGCGCCTTTTACTGTGACCATTGCCCATCTCAATCATCGGCTTCGCGGCGCCGAAAGCAATGCGGACGAGGTTTTCACGTCAGACCTGTATCAGCAGCTGCTGGCTGCAGGCGTCCCGGCCCTGCAGCTGCGAACGGATCGCATCGACATGGCAGCCCAGGCCCGCGCGGACGGCGCCAACCTGGAGGCTACAGCGCGGCGAGTCCGATACCGTTGGTTGACGGAAATATGCCGCGATGTCGGCGCGCGCTGGGCGGTCGTCGGCCACACGGCCGACGACCAGGCCGAAACCGTGCTGCATCGCCTGCTGCGCGGCGCCGGCCTGCAGGGATTGCGCGGCATCGCCGCAGTTCGCGAGTTGGCGCCTGGAATTGGCCTGGTGCGACCGCTCTTGCAGACCTCGCGAGCGGAAGTCCTGGCATATTTGCATGCGTTGAATCAGCCGTTCCGCGTCGATTCCAGCAACGCCGATTTGGCATTCATGCGCAACCGCATCCGCTGCGAGCTGCTGCCGCTGCTTGCGAAGCATTACAATCCCGCCGTGTCGCGTGTCCTGGCCCGGTTAGCGGACCAGGCGGCCGAGGCGTATCGCGACGAGGAGGCCGCCGCCCTCGCATTGCTGTCGGCGGTGGAGTTGCCGCGAGCCGGAGCGATGCTCGTTTTCGACCGCCAGCGCCTGGCCGCCGCGCCGCGCCGCCTGACGCGGGCCATGCTGCGGCTTGCCTGGGCGCGCGAGGATTGGCCGGTGGACGCGATGAACCATGACGCGTGGGAGCGGCTGGCCGGGCTGGTGTATGGCGAAGGCCGCGCGGTGGACTTGCCGGGCGGCGTTCGCGGTCGCCTGTGTGAACAAGTCTTGCAGCTCGGCCCCATCGGCTCCCTGCCTGAATGATGAAATGGCTTACAATAATCTGGCCCATGTACCAAACCCAGCCCGGAGCAATGGGATGACTTTGCGACCGATCCGCCGCGCTCTGCTCAGTGTCAGCGACAAGACCGGGTTGCTCGACCTGGCCAGAGGCTTGGCCGCCTTGCACGTTGACCTAATCTCCACAGGCGGCACGCGCAAGACGTTGACGGACGCCGGCCTTACGGTCTGCGACGTGGCCGACGTCACAGCCTTCCCGGAAATGCTCGACGGCCGGGTAAAGACGCTCCATCCCCACATCCACGGCGGCATCCTCGCTGTCCGTGACAACGCCGAACATGTCGCCGTCTTGCAGAAGCACAGCATCAGTTTCATCGATCTTGTCGTATGCAATTTGTATCCATTCGAGGCGACCGTCGCCCGGGCCGGCGCGACCCACGAGGAGATCGTTGAGAACATCGACATCGGCGGGCCGACCCTTGTGCGAGCGGCCGCCAAGAACTACCACGATGTGGCCGTCGTCGTCGATCCGGGCCAATACTCAGCGGTGCTGGGGGAGATGCAGCGAAATCGGGGATCGCTGACGCTGGAGACGCGCGAGCGGCTGGCCGCGGCCGCCTTCGCCCGGATCGCCGCCTATGACCAGGCCGTCAGCGCTTACTTCGCGCGGCGGGCCGCAGGCGACGGCTTGCCGACCCCTCTCGCACTCCAGTGGACGAAACGCAGCGACCTCCGCTACGGCGAAAACCCACATCAAAAAGCCGCCTTATATGTTGATCCAGCCGGCGGCCGCCTCTGCGTCGCGGCCGCGGAAGTGCTTCATGGCAAGGAGCTGTCCTTCAACAACATCCTCGACCTGGATAGCGCGCTGAACCTCGTCCGGGAGTTCACGCAGCCGGCGGCCGTCGTCATCAAGCACAACAACCCCTGCGGCGCCGCCGTGGCGCCGACGTTGGCGGAGGCGTTCCATGGCGCCTGCGAGGGCGACCCGCTGAGCGCCTTTGGCGGCGTGCTGGCGTTCAACCGCGAAGTGGACGAGGCCACGGCCCGCCAAGCCACCGAGCCCAACCGCTTCATCGAGTGCGTGATCGCTCCCAGTTATAGCGAAGCAGCTTTTCAGCTTTTCACGACGCGGCCGACCTGGAAAAACAGCGTTCGTCTTCTGCATACAGGTCCGCTTGAAGTCGCCGTCCGGCGCTCGTTGGTGCTGCGCGACGTGGACGGCGGCGTGCTAGTGGAGACGCCCGACGACCGCGGGGCCGATGATGACTTCAAGGATGCTAAAACGGCGACGAAGCGAGCGCCGACCGCCGCCGAACTGGCGCAACTGCGCTTCGCATGGTCGGTATGCAAGCACGTCAAGAGCAACGCCATCGTGCTGGCGAAAAACAGCGCCATCGTCGGCGTCGGCGCTGGCCAAATGAGCCGGGTGGACTCGGTCCACATGGCGGTGCGGAAGGCCGGCGACCGCGTTAAGGGATCGGTTATGGCGTCGGATGCTTTTTTTCCGTTCCGCGACAATGTGGACATGGCGGCCGCGGCCGGCGTGACGGCGATTGTGCAGCCGGGCGGCTCGAAACGCGACCAGGACTCAATCGCGGCCTGCGACGAACACGGCATCGCAATGATCTTCACCGGCGTCCGGCATTTCCGCCACTGAAACGCCGATGAATCGGCCGCGGGCCGGATGGGGCTGTGTCGTCCAGTCCGCGGCGTCTCGGTTCATCATGGCGCAGCCATCTTGAGCAAACCCAGGTCCTTCATCCAATCGGCGCAGCGCTGCGGCCAGGTGGAACAAGGCTTGTCGCTCGGCCGCAAACCAAAACCGTGGCCGCCCGATGCATAGATGTGCAACTCGCCGGGCACCCCTGCTTTGCGCAATGCCTGGTACAGGTCGATGCTGTTCTCGCAGCGGCCCTTGTCATCGGCGGCGTGGGCGAAGAACATGGGCGGCGTTTCCTTCGACACGCGGATTTCCGGACTCAGCGCATCGCTGTCCTTGGCAATGACGCCGCCCGGATAGATGCACACCCCGAAATCGGGACGGCAGCTAACCTTGTCCACGTCGTCAAGCGGCTCATAGGCTCGCTTGTCGAAGTTGGTCGAAGTCCAGGCTGTCAGATGGCCGCCGGCGGAGAAGCCGAGCATGCCGATCCGGTTGGAGTCGGTTCCCCATTCCTTCGCCTTGCTTCGCATAATGCTGATCGAGCGCTGCGCGTCCATCAGCGCCTGCACCGGCGGCTGGTCCTTGGGATTGTCGGGCCGGCGCGGCACACGGTACTTCAGGACAACGCCGGTGACGCCGATGGAGTTCAGCCACTGCGCCGGCTCGATTCCTTCCTTGGCCCAGGCCAGATTGTTGTAGCCGCCGCCGGGGGCGATGAGGACGGCCGCGCCCGTGTCTTTGTCCTTTGCCGGGCGATAAATCGTCAGCGTCGGGTGAGAAACGTTGGTGATCGATTGAATCACAGACGGGTCGTTCTTGTCCGTCGTGACTTTCTCCTCCCCGATGTCGGTCGCCTCGCCGGGCGGCTTGGCGGGCCAGACGTCGAGGACGGCGGGTTTGTCGCCGGCCGACGCCGCAGCGCAGCCCAGCGCGACGGCGCAGCCGATGGACAACAGATAGCGCTTCATCATCTCCCCCTTGTGCGAGAATGCCGCCAACAGCGGCGGACCTGGCGAATTGCGCTCATGGTAAGCGCCGGGGAGGCCGGGGCAAGGAAAATCCCCGCCAAATCTCTTGGACATTGCGGCCGGCCGCGGTAGACTCGCACTTGTGGCAGGGGCTCGCGTGGAGTTGCACTGTGCCTCATCTCACAATGGTTGTTTTGCTCCTTTCCACCGGCGTCTGCACCGCAGACCCGCCGACGCAGCCGGCGAAGGCGAGTATGGTTTATTACTCCGGCAACGTGCAGGGCGTCGGCTTCCGCGCAACGGCCGTCGAAATCGCCAAGGATTACCCGGTGACCGGCTGGGTCAAGAACCTTTCCGACGGCCGCGTCCAGCTGCTGGCGGAAGGCTCCGCCGACGCCGTGGACCGGTTTCTCAAGGCCGTCCGCACGCACTGGGATCCAAACATCGAAAAGGAGGAAATCGAGTCCCAAACTCCCACCGGTAAATACAAGACATTTGAAATCGCCAGGTGATGCGGACGACGGCGCGGTTTGCCGATTTCCTCCCATTTGCCGCATTGCCGGAAGCTAAACGCGCAGACATCTCTTGCCTCCTCCCTGCAAGCGGCTATAAGGGCGCCTTCCCGCGGCAGCGGCGTTTCAGTTCGCGGACCCTCCGCCGGGGACGGCTCCTGACGGACCTCGCCCTCGGCGAAGCGTCCCGGAACAGGGAGGCAGCCATGAAGGCGATGCTTCGACTCATCCTCGGCGCGGCGGCGCTGGCCGGCGGCGCGGCGTCATGCGCCTGGGGCGCCGACCCCCAAGGAACGCCGCAACCACTCCTCGAAATCGACCAGAAAATGCCGGACGCCATTGAGCCGGGGGCGCCGTTTCTCGTGGAAATCACCGTTCGGAACAGCGGATCGGCGAACGCCGAGGGCGTCACGGTGTCCGACCAGCTGCCGGCCGGATATGAACTGCTGGGCGTCGCTCCGACTCCCGAGCGAACGGCCGACGGCCTGATCTGGCACATCGGACGTCTCGCTCCGGCCAATCAGGCGACGCTGCGGCTGCGGTTGGCGTCAAAGCCCGGTGAGGCGACGACCCCGCCGCGAAATTCGGTGGATGCGACGTTTGAGGGCCGCGCTAGCAGCGTACGAGCCGTCCCGGTCGCCGGGCCCGCGCTGGCATTGGACGTCGTCGCACCGGACACGGTTTTCCTGGGGCAACCGGTCGCCTTCCGGATCGCTGTGTGCAACAAAGGCGGCGTCGCGGCCCACGACATCCTGCTCCGCGCCGTCATGGCGGACGGATTGACCAATCCGAAAGGTTCCGACTTGGAAGCGGACATTGGCATCCTGGCGCCAGGCGAGTCGCGCACCGTCACTTTGTCCGCGACGGCGCTGCGGCCGGGCGCCCTGCGCAGCTCGTTCAGCGTCCAGGCGCCGGGGATAGGGCCCGTTCAACGCGACGCCCTGCTTCACGCCGAGGACGACCGCCTGAGCGTAACGGCGTCCGGGCCGGCCATGCTGCGTCCCGAATTCACCGGGCTGTTCGGCGTGACCGCGGCCAACGACGGACCGACGCCGGCGCATCAAGTCGTCGTAACGGCGACGCTGCCCGATGGTCTGGCGTTTGTGCGAGGCACCGACAATGCTACCTACGACGGCGCCACGCATACCATCCGCTGGAACGTGGGCGATTTGCAGCCGGGAGAGCGGCGCGAGTTAGCATGGAACGGCACGGCCCATGCAATCGGCGACTTGCAGGCGAAATACAAGCTGACGACCGGCGCTGTGGCCCGGCGCGAGGCCGCGTGGACGACGCGCGTCGTCGAGCCAGGCGCCGTCCAGCAAGCGTCGGCCGTCATTGCAACCACTCCTGGCGACTGACGACGCCTCTCATGAAGAGGGCACTCACAAAAAGGTGGCTGGAACTGTGATTTTAGAGTTCCAGCCACCTTTTTGTGAGTGCCTCTAAAGGGAATCCGGAGCGAAAATGGTACGACCGCCGTCCACCGGAAGGCAGACGCCGGTGACGAAATCGTTGTCGAGGAAGAATAGCACGGCCTGGGCGATGTTTTCCGGCTTTCCCTCGCGCTTTACCAGGGTGGCATTTACGGCCTGGCGCCGCTCCGTTTCCGGCAGGTCCAGCGGCAGCATCACCGGCCCTGGCAGGATGCAGTTGACGCGGACGTTGGGGTTTCGGCTTCCTAGCTCGACCGCCAGCGATCGGGTCAGGGTCGGTATGGCGCCTTTCGACGGGAAATAGGCGGAATAGTCGACGTAGGGCCGTGCGACGGCCCAATCGCCCAGATTCACGATGCAGCCCCCATCGGGCTGGCGGACCATGGCCAGCCCCGCCTGCTGCGCGCACACAAACGTCCCGAGCGTATTGATTTCAAAGAACCGGCGCACGTCGGCCGCCGTTACTTCCTCCAGCTTTTTGTTCTGCCACGCGGCCGCACAGTTGACCAGCACGTCGATGCGTCCGAAGCGCGCCAGGACCTGTTCAATCAACCCCCCCGCGGATCGCTCATCGCTAAGATCTGCCTGGAATGCGGCGGCCTCCACGCCGGCGGCCCGAAACGCCTCGACGCTTTCGACCGCTTCCGACGCCGAGCTTCGGTAGTGGACTGCCAGTGCGTACCCCCGTGCGGCCAACGCCTGAGCGATATGCCATCCGACGCGGCGTTTGCCGGCGCCGGTCACTATAGCGATCCGCGTAGGTTGCATAGCACCTCTGCCTTTCTGCATGTTGTCCGCCGGGCCCAGACTTCGTCCCAGGCTTGCCGCATACGGTTGCGGTGCTAGAATCATATTTTGGCAGGGCGACGGCTCTTTGCCAGCCCCTCGCCGCTGCCTGGGTCCGGGCGCAGCCTGGACCCTTGATGGTCCTGCTTGCAGCAGCTGCAACGCAAAACGGGGGGATGGCAAAGGTCCGACGGGCGCAGCGAAAAACAAAACAGGTTGGGGGCGTAGCTCAATTGGTTAGAGTACCGGACTGTCGATAGGAGCCGATCCCCATAAACCCCTTGAAATAAGGGGTTTTTTCATTTCTAGTGACACCAGTTGCCCTTGCTGAACGCTGTTTGCGGGTGTCAGCGGGTGTCAGGCGAATGGAGGGGGCGCCCCGCGTCCGTGGGGGCGTCCCCCGGAAGACTCACGCCAATCCCAGGGACTGCGCCACGGCCGCCCGCGCCTCCCCGCGGCGCTCCGCCTCGGCCTTGGCCGCCTCGACGCCATACACGTCCGTCGCGGATTCGATCAC
>DATKHW010000262.1:0-2105 GCA_035546275.1 Gemmataceae bacterium | reverse complement strand
ACGCCTCCACCGCCGCATGGGCCGCCGCAATGGTAGTGATGCACGTCACGCCGTTGGCCACCGCCGCAGCCCGGATCTTGCTCTCGTCGGTCCGCGTCCCCTTGCCGCTTGGCGTGTTGATGACCAGCGCGATCTCGTCGTTCTTCATCCGGTCCAGCAGGTTCGGCCGGCCTTCCTGAATCTTCGGCACCTCTTGCACCGCCACGCCGGCCGACCGCAGCGCCGCCGCCGTGCCGCGCGTCGAGACGATGCGGTAGCCCATCTCCGTCAGCGCCTGCCCAATCGCCGCCGCCTCCGGCTTGTCGCGGTCGGCCACGGAAATGAAGATCAAACCGGATAGGGGAAGAGCGCTGTTGGCCGCCATCTGGCTCTTGGCGAACGCCATCGGAAAGCCGTCGTCGATGCCCATCACCTCGCCGGTCGAGCGCATTTCGGGTCCGAGAAGGATGTCCACGCCGGGGAACTTGTTGAACGGAAAGACGCTTTCCTTCACCGAGAAATGCGTCGGCGTCGGGTCGTCGAACAGGCCCAGCTCGTCCAGCGTCTTGCCGACCATGACCAGCGACGCCAGCCGCGCCAGCGGCACGCCGGTTGCCTTCGACACAAACGGGGCGGTGCGACTGGCGCGTGGGTTGACTTCCAGCACGTAAATCGTCGGCGAGCGGGGGGCGTCAGCCCCCTGATTCGGCGACCAATCAGGGGGCTGACGCCCCCCGCTCGCCAGGGTGTTCGCCAGGCCGGTCACGGCGAATTGCACATTCATCAACCCCTTGACCTTCAGCTCCCGGGCCAGCTCGCGCGTCTGCCGGCGGATCTCGGCGACGACGGCCGGCGGCAGGCTGTGCGGCGGAATGACGCACGCCGAGTCGCCGGAGTGGATGCCCGCCTCCTCGATGTGCTGCATCACGCCGCCGATCACCGTGCGCGTCCCGTCGCTGATGCAATCGACGTCCACCTCGACGGCCGACTCCAGGAACTTGTCGATCAAGAGCGGCTTGCCCTGCGACAGGTCGATGGCCTGCTCGGCGTAGCGCGTCAGCCCCACTTCGTCGTAGACGATCTGCATCCCCCGGCCGCCCAGCACGAAGCTCGGCCGCACCAGCACCGGGTAGCCGATCCGACGCGCCACGTGGATCGCCTGCTGCAGGTCGCGCACCGTGCCGTTGGCCGGCTGTTTCAGCTGCAACCGATCCACCAACTCCTGGAAGAGCTTTCGATCCTCGGCTTCGTCGATGCTGTCCACGCTGGTGCCGATGATCGGCGCCCCGGCGTCGGCCAGCGCCCTGGCCAGATTCAGCGGCGTCTGGCCGCCGAACTGCACGATCAGCCCGGCCGGCTGCATTCGGTCGCAGATGTTCAGCACGTCCTCGGCGGTGAGCGGCTCGAAGAAGAGGTGGTCGCTGGTGTCGTAATCCGTCGAGACCGTCTCCGGGTTGGAGTTGACCATGATGGTCTCGTAGCCGGCCTCCTTGAGCGCGAACGCCGCCTGGCAGCAGCAGTAGTCGAACTCGATGCCCTGGCCGATGCGGTTGGGGCCGCCGCCGAGGATCATGATGCGGTCCTTGCCGGAGGCAGGGACAGTTTCGTCGTCATAATTCACCGCAGAGAACGCAGAGAGCGCGGAGGAAGCAGAAGCATTTGTTTTTTGTCTTTTCTCTGCGCTCTCCGCGCTCTCCGCGGTGAAATACTGAATCGGCGCCTCGTAAGTGGAGTAATAGTAGGGCGTATAGGCCTCGAATTCCGCCGCGCAGGTGTCCACCCGCTTGTAGACGGGTAGTACGCCGTGCTTCTTGCGCAGGTGGCGGACTTTCTCCTGGCCTTCCAGTCGCCACACGTTCGCCAGCCGACCATCGGAAAACCCCATGCGCTTGGATTCCCGCAGCACCTCAGTCGGAATCGACTCAATCGGATGCTTCTCCAGCTCAAGCTGCATGTCGTTAATTTCTTTGAGCTGATACAGGAACCACGGATCCATCGAGGTCATCTTGGCGAGCTGCTTCACCGTGTGCCCCTGCCGCAGAGCGTACTGCACATAGGCCAACCGCTCGGGATGCGGCGTTACCAGCCGTTGCGTCAGAATCTTCGGCTCGATCTTTCCGCCCCCA
>DATKHW010000261.1:0-3242 GCA_035546275.1 Gemmataceae bacterium | reverse complement strand
CAGCGCCAGCCGTTGCTGCGAAGCCGGCTGGCGCTGGCGGCCTCCGTGGCGTGCTTGACGTCGGGAGTGCTGTTCCTCGCCGGAGCGTTCCAGGAACGGCCCACGACTGCGCCCGCCGGCGTTCAACTGAACGGCGCCGGGGCGGACAGCCGCTACGACGCCGGCAGGGAGCCGACTCCCCCCCCCTCCGACGGGGGGACGCCGTCCGACTCCAAGGTCGTCAATGAGACCCTGATTCAGGGACCGAGTGGAACGTCGTATCACGTAATCATCGTCCACCCGTAGCGAGGATGTCGCCGTCCGGTCAGGTAATGGCCGGGCCGGAGCGTCTGGAATGAAGCAGTTCTTCACGGGGATTGGCGTTTTTTGCCTCCTGGCCGCGGCCGGCGTCGCCCACTGCGCCGATCCTGCGCCGGACGCCGACAAAGCCCCCGCTTACCTCGGCGTCCTGTTCGGCCCCGTCTCCGAAGCTCTCTACGACCAGCTGCCGCAATTGCCGCGCGACCAGGGCGTCCTGGTCACGCAGGTCCTCGCCTCTTCCCCCGCCGAGAAGGCCGGACTGCGGCGCAACGACATCCTCCTGCAATATAACGAAAAAAAGATCGCCGATTGCGACGATCTCGTCCGTCTGCTGCAAGGCGACAAGCCGGGCCGGCCGGTCAAGCTCACGTTCCTGCGCGGCGGCAAAGAGACGACGACCGACGCCTTGCTCATCGTCGGCCCCGCGATCAAGACCGCCCAGGAAGCGAAGGACGGCCCCGGCGACGCGCAGCCCGGCGTCGCTAAGTCCGGCGGCCCGGCGACGGTCAGCGTTGCAGCAACGCCGATCGAGCGCGGTCAGCTCAAGGTCACGTTCGAGTATTATCCCGAAGGCGATAGCCGCCTCAAGGCAGTCACCTGCGAAGGGGCGCCAGACGAGCTGGCCAAACAGATCGACAAGCAGGACTTGCCGGAGCGCGAAAAGACTATTATTCACGGGGCGTGGCAGGTGGCGCTCCAACGCATGCGCAGGGCCGACGGCCGCAACGACGCCGACAAGACGCCGCCGGCCGATAAGCGCTGATCCTCCGCGTCAATCAAAATCAATTATCCTTGCTCTTGCCTTCCAGCAACCGATTCAGGCGCTCCGTCATCTCTTCCTCCGCCGCGGCCGTCCAGGTGAAATCGTGCGGCGGTTTGAAGCCGCCTTCGCTGGTGAAAGCCGCCGTCGGCGCCGGGCACAGCGACAGCACGCCGAGAGTGCGGCCGCGCACGGCGATCTCAAAGCCGCTGACCTGGCCCAATTCCGCCACGTCGAGCGTCCCCGGAGCGATCATCGTCGGCCCGTCCGTGATGAGGACATCCTGTTCCTGCATCAGCGGCGGCTGAACGGCGCCGGGAACCTGGGCGGTCACGCGGACCGGGCAGATCCCCGCCATCCCCGGCTCGGAGCTGCTCACCAGGAAGCACGGACCCACCCGTCCCGGTCCTTCGAGCTGCGGCGCCTGACGGGACAGGCGCACCGATCCATCGGCGCCCTGGATCACGAAACGCGTGTCCGACAGGCGCAGCGAACGGCGGAAGTGATTCTGCGAAATGGCCCGCAGCCGCTGCGTCGCCAACGGCCGATCGCCGAGCATCCACGCCGCCGTCCACGCCCCGATCCGCCGTGGATGCTTACGCGGCATGACGACGAGAAGGGCTTGCCGTCCGGCCAGCTGCGAGCTGCAAAGCCGGACCGGCGTGCGGTGCAGCGCACCGCTCCGCTCGCAGCGGAACTCGACCGCCAGGTCCATGTCGAGGAGCGGCGCGAGGCTGGTCGGACTGAGGAGAATCGCGCTGGCCATGAGGCCGCGGCACTGGCTGGCGACGAAGGTTTGGCAGGCCACGTTGTCGGCGCCGATGCGGACGAACAGGGTGGGCAGCTGCAGCCGGAGGTTCTGCAGAAAATCTTCGCGGCTGAGGATCGGCAGCGTTAGGTGGCCGCCGGGCAGGACGTGGTTGCGGTAGAGGACTTCCGCGGCCGTGGTGACGGCGGGCGGCGGCAGCCGGAAGTGGACGGCGTAACGGTCGTCGCTGTCGAGGCGGCGAAGCTGTTCCGCGGGGATCGGCTCCTGGCCGGTCAAACGCAGGAGGAAATCGGTCTTGCGCCGGCTGCTGCTGGCGAGCAAGCGCACGAGGGCCTCGACCAGGACGGCCTCCGCATTCCACGGAATGGGTTGGTCGTGCAGGGTCAAGCCGGCTTTTTCGTAGCTGTAGTGCAGGGCCTGCGGCTGGGGGCTGATCCGGTACAGCGGCCAAAGGTCATTCATGGCCCAGTCGCGCCAACGCTTCATCCAGAGCCACATCGAGATCCTCCAACGAGGACGGCCCCCTCGCCCCTTCCCCCGCTCCCCCCGGCGGAGAGGGGGAAGGGGTGAGGGGGGGCATGCGGCAGATCAGGCAGTCGGCCGCGCGCGGCACACGGAAGCGGTACGGACGGAAGGCCTCCTCAAAGACATCCGCCGTCCGCTGCAGGGCGAGCAACAGACTCGTGAAGCCGGGGCCGTAGCCGGTCGGATCCGCCAGCAGACCCAACGTCACCAGCGCATGGAGAGAGCCGATGGCGTGGATGGACGCCATGCCCGCCGGAATCGTGGTTTCCGGAACGGCGCCGCCCGGGTTGGCATAGTCCGGCGGCGGGCTATTGTCCACTACCACGGTGCGCTGCAAATGGCTTGCCGTGCAGCCGTAACACGGTCCGCCCGGCGTGAACCAGTGGACGAAGCCGCCAATGCCGCCGCTCAGCACTTCGCCGAGCGTCCAGGGCTTGCCGTGGCGGCGCATCAGGGCGTCCCAGTGGTACTTGGCCGATTCGTTGTCGGCGGCGCAGACGCCGATGTCGGCCGAGGCGACGGCCTGCTCGATTTCCGCCTGACGCTCCGGCGCTGCCACGTCGCAGACGAGCAGCCGCACTTCCAGATCGGGCCGGCGTTCTTTGAGCCAACGCTCGGCGAGATCGGCCTTGCGCTGCCCCACGGCCGAGACGGGAAAGAGATGACGCTCGACGTTGTGGGCTTTGTAGACGTCCGGCTCGATGAGGGTGACGCGCGTGATCCGCCGGTCGCGGCAGAGCATGTCGAGCACCGGCATTCCACCGCTTCCCGCCCCGACCTGAACGAGATGCGCCATGCGGCTATCCTCCCGAAGATTCACCACATTGCCGTAGGGTGGGTCGAGCGCCAGAGAGACCCACCGGCTGCTGTTCGGCCCCTCCCGGTGGG
>DATKHW010000260.1:0-2428 GCA_035546275.1 Gemmataceae bacterium | reverse complement strand
ACGCCTCCAGGCGAGCGGCGCGGCATCAGCCCGCCGGTGTGGCGATCACTGGCGGGCTCACGCCGCGCCGCTCACGAAACCGGCGGGCTCACGCCGCGCCGCTCGCCGACGGCTCAGTTGTCGCGGAACTTGGTGTGGCAGTCGTTGCAGCTCTTGTTGAGGTTGTTGACCGCCGTATGGAACGCTTTCTCATCGTTGCTCTTGATCGCGGCCGACAAGTCGTCCGTCCCCTTGCTCATGCCGTCGGCGAAGCTGTTCCACAGCTTCTCGTCGGCCGGCCCCTTGGTGAAGCCACCCTTTTTGCCATACGCCGGCGTCACCGACGCGATGCCCTTGATCACGTCGGCCATCCGCTGGTTGTCGGCCGCCTGGTCCTTGAAGGCTTGGCCCGTCGGCGGCTTCTTGCCGCCCAGGTCGAGCAGCAAGTGCAGCTCGATGGAGTCGTTGGGATACTGGCCGGGCTTGCCGACGCCGAGGCCGCCCTTGTCGCGCGGCTTCATTTGCCACATGATCGGCAGCAATTCGTTGTATTTCTTCGTGACGGCATCCACCTGCTGTTTGAGCTTGGCGGCGTCGTTGACGCTGTCCGCCAGTCCCAGCACGTCCGGGGCGGCCTTCTTGGCCGCGTCGATCTTCATTTGCTCTTCCTTGTCGTCGTCGTCCCGCGCCCGCACGGCGGTCAGGAAACAGAGGCCCGCCGTCAGCATCGCGACGAGGGCCAGCAGCCAGGCGTGTTTTTTCATTTGCAGCTCCTTAATGGGAACAAACAGGGCGGGATCAACGGCAGGTTATTCACCGGGGATTGGAATCCCGGTAGCCGCTATGGCACGCTTCGCAGCTGCACTTGAGGGATGCAGCCGCGCTCTGAATCGCATTCACATCGTCGCCTTTCAAGGCGTCTATCAGGTCCTGCGACCGATCTTGCATGTCGCCGCAGCACTGCGGCCAGGTTTTTCTATCCTTGGGGCCGCTTTTGTCAGCGTACTGCATCGCATAGAGCGGCGCCACGCGCGACACGGCAAAAATCACCTTCGTCATCCGAATCAAATCGTCGCGGCTGGCTTCGAGGTCCTTCACCGCCATCGGCTTTTTGGCCAGCATGAAAAGCTGCAACTCGATCCCGTCGTAAGGGGCCTCCGACTTCGGGAGGACTCTGAAGCCGTCGTGCGGCTTCAATATCCACATCACGGAATGAAGTTCATGCTTCTCGGCGACGGCGTGCGCCTGCTTCTCAATCTCATTCTCATCGCGGTCCAGCGAATCGGCCAGCCGCAGCACGTCCGGCCGGGCCGCCGCCGCTTTCCGCCGCTGCTGCGCCTCGTCGTCCTCCTCGCTCGGTCCGCGGGCCGTCGCCGACAGGCAGACGACCGACGCCGCCAGCGCCGCTCCCAGCAAAATCTTCGCGCCCCGGCTCATCGTCGCGTCTCCGGCCAGCCTCCATCATAAATCGACGGACGCCGGTTTCAAGCGGCCGACCCGATTTACCGGAACAGATGTACCTTCCACAGCCGGCCGTGCGCCGCTTTTTTTATTTTTTCTGCTTGACTTTCCCAAAGCCTTTCTTACAATCAGACCCATCGCTACTGCCTCTTCTCTGTTCCGGCCCCGCTGTTCGACCTGCTTGCAGGAAGCTCAGCGGGGTTTTTCGCGCGCTATGCCGCGCGCTTCCGCCGGCCCTGCCACTGGCTCAGCGCCGTGTTCGCAATCAGGATCACGCCGATCAGGATGTATTTCACCTCGTTCGGCGCCCCGCACTGGTTGACGCCGTTTTCCAACACGCCCCAGATCAGGACGCCGAGCAGCACGCCCAGCACCGTCCCCTGCCCGCCGCGCAGGCTGGCGCCGCCGATCACCGCCGCCGCGATCACCTCCAATTCCAGGTCCTTCCCCAGGTCGGCGTCGGCGCCGCCGCTGTGGTGCGAAAAGGCGATCACTCCCGCCCAGCCGGTCAGCAGCCCGGCCAGCGTATACACCGCAATTTTGTTCAGGGCGACGTTGACGCCGCACAGCCGGGCCGTCGATTCGTTGGAGCCGATCGCATACACATACCGGCCGAAGATCGTGTAGCGCAGCACCGCCGCCGCCGCGACCGCCAGAACCAGAGCGCTCCAGACGCCGGGGTCGAAAAACAAGTACGGATGTCCGCCGGACCGCTGGATGTCGTTGACCCAGCCCGGCGTGTCGCGCAGCGTGACGTTGCTGTCGGACAGCAGCCAGCAGGTCAGGCCGCGGGCGATGCTCATCATGCCGAGCGTCGTCACGAACGGCGTCAGGCGCAGCCCGGTGATGGTCAATCCGTTCGCCGCCCCGCACAGCCCGCCCGCCGCCAGGGCCGCTCCGATCGCCGCCGCCGAGGCCGCGCTCTCGGAGCCGGTCGCGGCCAGCACGGGCCGATACGTCATCACTGCGGCCGCGGCCGACAGTCCGA
>DATKHW010000259.1:0-18002 GCA_035546275.1 Gemmataceae bacterium | reverse complement strand
GCTTATGTCGGATCGCAAAATCTCGTGGACGCCGACTTCAAGCGCGGCATCGTCTATGAGGAATTGGTGGCCCGCGTCACCGGCCCCGTGGTTCAGGAGCTGGCGGCCGTGCTGCTGGCCGACCGCTATTTCGAGACGGAGTCGGAGACGCCGCTGGAAGAGCAGCTGCCCGCCCTGGAGCGCGCCGGCGACGTGGAGGCCCAGACGCTGCCGAGCGGCCCCGGCTATCCCTTCGAGAACAACCTCCGTCTCATCGTCGCGCTGCTGTATGCGGCCCAGAAACGCATCGTGATGACGACGCCGTATTTCATCCCCGACGACACGCTGTTGCAGGCGATGACGACGGCCGTGCAGCGCGGAGTCGAGGTCCATCTCGTCGTCTCCGCGCAGGCCGATCAGTTGCTCGTCTGCCTGGCGCAGCGGTCGTATTACGAGGAATTGCTCGTCGCCGGCGTGCGGATTCACGTTTACAAGGAGCATTTCCTGCACGCCAAGCACCTGAGCATCGACGACCAGGTGTGCCTGGTCGGCTCGACCAACATGGACCTGCGCTCCTTCGCGCTGCAGTGCGAGGTCAGCCTGGTGATTTACGATCAGCCGACCGTCCAGGCGCTGCACGCCGTGCAGGAGCGCTACTTCGCCGGTTCGACGCTGCTGAACCTGGCGGAATGGCGGCGCCGGCCGTTTCTGGTGCGGCTGACGCAGAACCTGGCGCGGCTGTTCGATGCGGTGTTGTGAACCGTGGCGAGCGGGGGGCGTAAGCCCCCTGATGGAGCGAGGGATCAGGGGGCTAACGCCCCCCGGTCGCCAGCGTGCGGCAAGACAGCGGAAGAGGTTATTTCATGGCGCGACGCTTGCCCAGTTTTCGCATTGACGTGCTGTGGTGCCTGGCCCTGACGATCGTGTTCGAGGCGGCGGCCAGCTTCTTCCACTTCGTCCTGGGCCTGGAAACGACGCGCGACACGGGTTGGCTGCGGACCTGGACGTTCGGCTTGCGCATCCATCACGGCTATTTCGGAGTGCTGCTGATCCTCATCGGCTTCTTGGGCCGCAGCTATACCTGGCGGCGCTGGTGCTGGATCATCGGCCTGGCCCTGATCCTGTCGGACCTGGCCCATCATTTCCTCGTCCTGTGGCCGATCACCGGTCGCTCGGATTTCGATCTGGTTTACCCCCGATGACAGGCCCGAGAGGTGAATCCATGACCCTTCAGCTCGGCGATCGTGCAGGCGACCTGACCCTCTTGCGTCCGGACGGCGCGCCGGTCGCGCTCTCGGCTTTCCTGGGCAAGCCGCTGCTGGTGATCTTCCTGCGTCATCTGGCCTGACTGCCCTGCCTGACGCACCTCGTCGAGGTGCAAGGCCAATGGGAGGAGATCGGCCGCGCCGGCGGCGAGGCGCTGCTCGTCGTTCAGGCGCCGCCGGCGCTGCTGGCGGCGTTTCTGAAGCGGCGCCCTCTGCCGTTTCCGGCCGTATCCGACCCGTCCCGCGCCTCCTACCAGGCCTTCGGGTTGGAGCGTACGACGCGGTGGAAGGCGCTGCGGCCGCGCCTGCTGCTCCGCTACCTGAGGCTGATCTTCCGCAACTGGCCCCCAGACATGCCGAACGGCAAAGAGGACGTGTTGCAGCTAGGCGGCGACTTCGTGCTGGATGCGGAGGGGCGATTGCGCTTCGTCTACCGCAGCGCCGATCCCACGGACCGGCCCGGCGTGGACGTGCTGCTGGGGGCCGTCCGGGCGGCGGCCGAACGGGCGCCGCAGGCCTAGCGATGTCGGTTCCACTCCAATGCCAGGGGCGCGGCGGCGAAGCGGTTCAACGGCAAGACCAGTGCGGCGCCGAGAACCAGGCGCCACAGCGACGGCCCGCCCACCGGCGCCAGCTGACCGCCCAGAGCGACGACGCCGGCGACGACGACCCCCCAGGCGGCCGCCGAAATCCCCAGCGCGCGCGGGCCGATGAGGCCCCTTCGCAAGAGGATCCGCGCCAACCACGCCGCGAGGAGCAGTTTGAGGAGAACGGCGACCACCGCGACGTAAGGCAGGGCCGCCATCAGGGCCGCCACGGTCTCCGGGTGGGGGGAAAGCCAGTGCGCCAGCAGCACGAGCGCCATGCACACGCCGAAAGCGAACGCGCCGAAGGCGCGGACAAGCCAGCGGCGCCCCGTCATGCCGAGCCACAGGTTCCCGACCAGCAAGAGCCACGTCAGGAAGACCAGACCAGCGAGGCCGGCCGACAGCCCCGCGCACACTTCCAGGGCGCTGTGCGTCTGAAGCAGCGGCATCCCCGCCAACTCACGCCACTTCCCAGTCGGCCCCAGGGCAAGGAAGACCACGATTAGCACGATCGACCAGCCGGTCAGGGTGGAACGGACGGCCATCCGCAGCTTGGCGAGGATCAGCTCGCCGTCGGTCAACGGCCGCAGGGCCAGGAATGGGTGGCAGCCGAAGGTCCCGCCCGACGGCTTTTGGTCCACGAGTCTCACGCCGCCCAGATCCGCCCCTACCACGCCCGCCAGGAAAAGGACGATCCCCAGGAACTGAACCAGCAACACCCCGGGTGCGGTCATGGCCGCGACGGCGGCCGAGACGCCGGCCGCGTCACCCCCGGCAGCCACGATGCCAATCACCTGCTCCCCCACCCCTGTCAGGGCGATAAGCAGCCAGACGACCGCGACGAGGCCCACCGTTACCGGGAAGCTCAGGCCTCGCATGCGCCACTCGAACCACGTTTGCGCCTGGAGCGGGGACGCGAATGGTGCGCGGCGTGTGGACGGCCGCCAAGCGAGGGCGCTGGCAAGCCACGATGGCCACGTCCACGTCGGCGCGTCGCCCCGGCGCGCCCGGGCCACTCCCACCAGGGCGACGCCGTAGGCCGCCGGCAGGAGCGCGGCCAACCCGGCCGTAACGGCGACCGACGGCGCCCCGAGCGCCAGGGCGAACGCCGGCGCCATCGCGATGACCGCAAGGACCGGCGCGACCACGATAACGCGGAGGAAACGCAGGGGGAACGGCCACCAGACCAATGCTTGCAGCCAGGCCACGAGGGCGGCCGTCAGGACGGCGGGCCACATCAGGTCCACGTCCATCCCGACCGGCCGCAACACGGCGCCAGCCCAGGCGACCCAGCCGAGCGCCGCGACCGCCGCCCCCTGAACCATCGGCACGGCTGTCAGAACCGCCGTACTCACCGGGAGGGTGAACATCCGCGTGGGGAACCCGGTGTCCCCTGCGTCGAGCTGCGCATCGATGGGAACGGCGGAGAAGGCGAAGAGCATGAGGATGAACGCCGCGGCGAACAGCGCGGAGACCACGATGGCCGCCGGGATGATGAGGTTTCCCTCCGGCGCTGCTGGCGCCCATGCCCCACGCGGCATGAACAGGCCGAGGGCGGCCAGGACCAGCCAGACGGCCGCGCAGACGGCCAGGCCCCGGCGATACGGCCGCCACACCTGCCAGGCCAGCGCCAATACGGGGGAGCGCATCGATTACTCCTTGGTGGAAGCGACAGGGACGGCCCCCGCCCGAGCCAAAAAGATTTCATCCAATCGGAGGTCCTGTTCCTCCACGATGCGTCCGCCGACCGCCTCGGCCGCCGCCCGCAATCCGCCGGACTGACCCGCACACACCGCCGTCCATTCCCGCCCCGCTCCTTCCCAGGCCAGCGCGCCGGCCAACTCCGGCGGCCGCGGCCGGGCTTCGGCGAATTGCAGCGTCAGACGCCGGTGCGTCGCCCGGATCTCGTCCAGCGGGGCGTCGAACACGATGCGACCCTGGTGGATCATGGCGACGTGGTCGGCCACGCGCTCGACCTCTTCGAGCAGATGCGAGGAGAAGAGGACCGTCCGCCCGTCCTCCGTGATGGTGCGGATGATCGCCGCCAGAATGTCCCGGCGGACGAGCGGGTCCAACCCGGACGATGGCTCATCCAGCACCAGCAGATCGGGGCGATACGCCAGGGCGACGAGCAACCCCGCCCTCGCCCGCTGGCCCTTGGAGAGCGTCCGGACCTTCGCCGCCGGGTCGAGCGCAAACGCCTGCCGCAGCTCCTCGGCGTAGGCGTCCGACCAGGCCGGATAGAAGGCCCGCATGTACCGAATCAGCTCGTCGACGCGCATCCAGCCGGGCAGGTCGTTCTCCTCCGTGAGGCAGCCGACCCGGACGAGGACGCCGGCCGGGTCGCGCACGGGGTCGCGGCCGAAGACGCGCACCGACCCGGTCTGGGCGCGCAAGAGGCCGAGGACGTGTTTGATAAGGGTCGTCTTGCCCGACCCGTTGGGGCCGACCAGGCCGAACACGCTGCCGCGCGGCACGGTTAGACTCACATCGCGCAGCGCTCGCTTGGCGCCGAAGCGCCGCGTCAGCCCCACGATCTCGATGATTTTCTCCGCTGCGTCGCCGTTCATACGGTCACTCCTTCCCGGGGCGGGAACCCATCGCACGGTCCCGCCGCCGGATCAGGTCCAATACTTCGTCGATGCTGAAATTCATCTGCCGGGACTCGGCCAGCAGAGCGTCGATTCGCTTGGTCAGCACGTCGAGGCGCTCGCCGCGGGCCAGGGGCGAGGCGGCGTCGGAAACGTGGGTGCCGCCGCCGCGGCGCGTAACGACGACGCCGGCCGCCTCCAGCTCACGGTAGGCCCGGCCGACGGTGTTCGGGTTGACGAGGAGCCGCTCGGCCAACGCGCGGATGGGGGGCAACTCGTCGTTGGGCGTCAGCCGGCCGGAGGCGACGAGGTACTTCACCTGCTGGACGATCTGCAGGTAGATCGGCACGCCGTCGTTCGGCGAAAGGTGAATGTGCATGGCCGCGGCGCCCTGGGGCGTTGTCTCATTGTATTAGTACATTAGTACAAATTTGGCGGCCCGTCAATAGCATTCTCGCTCCCAGGCAGGCTTTGGCCGCCTTTTCCTTCCCAGGCTCCGCCTGCGAGCGAGGAAGGAGCGGCCACGCAAGCACTGGTGGGAGCGGCGGCGGCGCGGTACTAATGAAAGCACTTGCTTGCGCTGCGTGCTCAAAGGAGGATCACCGATGACCGGATCACGAATATTGACGGCGCTCGCCTGCGTTATGGCGGCGGCCGCCGCCGCGGCGGACTGGCCGCAGTTCCTCGGCCCGACGCGCAACGGCGTCTCCACCGAAACGGGCCTGAAAGCGACCTGGCCGAAGGACGGCCCGCCGGTCGTCTGGCAAAAAGACGTCGGCGACGGTTTCAGCGGCCCCGTCGTGGTCGGCGATCGCGTGATCCTCTTTCACCGCGTCGGCGACGAGGAAGTGGTCGAATGCCTGAGCACCGCCGACGGGACGACCAAATGGAAGAAAGGCTATCCCACAAGTTACCACGACGCCTTCGGCAAGGGCGACGGGCCGCGCGCCACGCCGCTCATCGCCGACGGCCGCATTTACACGCTCGGCGCCGAGGGAATCTTGCAATGCCTCAAGCTGGAAGACGGCGACAAAGTGTGGCGCAAGGACCTGCACAAGGACTACCAGGTGCAGCCCGGCTTTTTCGGCGTCGCCACGTCGCCGCTGCTGGAGGGCGATCGGCTGCTGGTCAATGTCGGCGGCGCCAACGGGGCCGGCATCGTCGCCTTCGGCAAGGACGACGGCAAAGAACTCTGGAAGGCCGACGACCACGACGCCAGCTATTCCTCGCCGGTCGCCGCCGACCTGGCCGGCAAGCGCCAGGCGGTGTTTTTCACCCGCGAAGGGCTGATTTCGCTTGACCCCGCCGACGGCGCCGTCCGCTACAGCAAACATTGGCGATCGCGGATGGACGCTTCCGTCAACGCCGCCAGTCCGGTGGTGGTCGGCGACCAGATTTTCCTGACGGCTTGCTATGGCACGGGCGCCGTTCTCTTGCGGGCCAAGCCGGACGGGTTGGAACAGGTGTGGAGCAATGACAAGTCGATGTCGTGCCACTACGGGACGCCGATTTACAAGGACGGCTATTTGTACGGCTTCGACGGCCGGCAAGAGGAAGGCGCCCGGCTGCGCTGCATCGAGATGAAGAGCGGCGACGTGAAGTGGACGGAGGAGGGATTCGGCTGCGGCTCGATGATCCTGGCCGACGGCAAGCTCATCATTCTGACGGAGAACGGCGATTTGGTGCTGGCGAAGGCGGCGCCGGAGAAGTATGAGGAATTGGCGCGGGCGACGGTGTTGCAGAGCCGGCCGCTGCGGGCGCCGATCGCGCTGGCCGACGGCAAGCTGTATGGGCGCGACGGACGGAAATTGGTGTGCTGGAATTTGAAATAATGAAAGGAACACGCAGCGCCAGCAAGTTAAAGCACTTGCTGGCGCTGCGTGCTCGTTATGCGTCTCACTTCACCGGCGCCAGCAGCTGCGTCCGCTGAATCGACATCTCCGAATACCCCTTCGGCGTATCCGCCCCCTGAGCGAGGTTGGCCGTCGGATACCCCAGGTCGGCCCGGCTGAAAAGCCGCGCCGCCTGCTGCTGCGTGATGTTGTTGGCCTGCGCCCGCGACAGCTTCATTTGCAGCTCGATCTTCTGCGTCTTCCAGACCAGGGCTACCCGCTGCGGCAGCACCGCCCGCTGGTCGCGATCGACCGGGACGATCTGCACGTCCTCGACCGACGCCCGGCAAATCTCGGCGCCCTTGTCGTCCAGCAAGAGGTACGCAATCACCTGCGGCTTGCCCGACTGCACGCGCGTCCGGTTGAAGACCGTCACCTTCTGCACTGCCTGCCCCTGGGCGGAGGTCGTCTGCTCCACCAGGCTGATCGTCTTGTCGTCGCTCTTGACGGTGTATTTCGTTTCATCGGTGCTGTATTCGCCCAGGCCGAGAGCCGCCACGATCATGTCCAGCTGGAACGGGAACGGCATCCGCGCCTTGCCGGCCGCCATGTCCTGGTAGGAGCAGTAATGGACGCGGGCCACGCCGTCGTCGTCCTTGGCCTGGCTGATCCAGAACCAGAACTCGTTGTCGTTGGAGCCGATGTCCACGGCCGGCTGCCCGGCGACGACGGCTCGCAGCCGGAAGTTGCGCGGCTTCTCGCAGAACAGCTGGCCCGACAGGCCGACCGACTCGCCCCCCTGCTTGGCCACCATGTCCACTTCCGTGGATTTGACCGATTGCACAAGGGCGGCGTTGTTGTTCATGTACTGGATCAATTCGGGCGCCGACGGGACCTTGGTCGTCACCGCCGGGGACGGCGCCGGATCCGGCTTGGGCCTCAAACCGGGGAGGCACCCCGCGGCGAGGACGATCGAACCCAGGCCGACGAGGACCGCAAAGCGTCGCATGAAACCGTCCCTCCTTCATTCCCAGCCGAGGGCCTGGAACACGTCGTCCTGCACGGTCGCCATTTCCTCGTCGCCGAGGTGCGGGTCGGCGACCTCATGCCGGGCGCCGGTGCGCCCGCATCGCAGGACCAGGATTTCCCGGCCGTCTTCGTGCCGCGCCTCCTCGAATTTGAGGCGCTTGCGCCGCATCAGCAGCAGGGCCAGGACGTAGCGGAAATTCTCGCCCGCGGGGTCCGTCCGGCCTTCGAGGCGCTGCAAACAATCGAGCAGCATGTCGTCGTCGATGGGCGGCCGTTTTCGGGCGCCGGCCGCAGGCACGCGCCCCGACCAGAAGCTGAAGGCGTCGGCCGGCGGCCCCTGCCAGGCTTCCGCCGCATAATCCATCCGAACGAACTTGCCGCCCTCGTCGCGCAGCACGCTGAAGTACCGCTCGCCGGGTTGCAGCTCCCGACCGCTGAGGGCGCAGCGGCGGGTGTTCGGCTGGATCTGGTATTCGGTCATAGCAGCCCCATTCCAGCGTCACTCCATCCTAGCGTGGCGGTTCGCCGGCAGGCAAGCGGCCGGATGCAGGGATTGATGCGATTTTCCCGCGGGAAGGACCGACGGCGCCGCCTGGGAAAGGGCTGATGCGCCGATGGCTGCGCTTTTTGCTAACAGCTATTAGCTGACAGCTAATAGCTGTTAGCAAAAGAAGCGGACGTAATCTGTGTGACCGTCAACAAGCAGTCACTTCTTGCCGCACCGTCCCAACTCCTCCATCACCTCCTCCGCCGTTTCGCGGCCCCAGCCGGTGAAATCGCCGCGGAGGACGCCCTTGCCGTCCAGCACCATCAGCTGCGGCGTGCCGTTGACGTCGTAGCTGGTGCGCAGGCCGTTACCGTCGAGGAGCGGCACGGTCAGCTTGAGGTCGGCGTGCTGCTTCCGCGCTGCGTCCCCGTCGCCGGTCATCGACAGGGTCAGCACGGTCACGTCCTTGTGGGCGTCGCTCATCTGCTGGGCGTAGGCCAGAACGACCGGGGCGCTCGGCGAAGCGGGGTTGTAGAAGACGAGCAGGACGGGTTGGCCGAGGGTGGAGCGCAGACGGAACGTGCGGGCGCCGACGAGGTCCGGTGCGAGGAAGTCCGGCGCCGGGGCGCCGACGGCGACCACGGCCGGCGTCGCATCCGGCGTATCGGCGTTGGCCGGCGCCGGCGGCGTCTCGCCGCGCTGCGCCGCCTCGATGCGCCGCTTCACCTGGAGGATCGCTTCGCGGTAATCCGTCTTGGGCTGGTGATCGAGGTGATAAGCGATCCGGTTCATGAGGGCCGTCAGCTGCGGCCCGTACTTGGCCGGCGTCGTCAGCAGCGGAGCGGCGGCGTCGGCGAAGGCGCGGGCCTGCGTGATCTCGCGCTGCCGATCCTCAGCCAGGCGGTCGGGCCATTGCATCGGCTCTTCCAGGTTGTAGCGCAGCACGCTTTTATAGGTCGGCTGGCGGTGGGCCGGCTCCCGCCGTTCGATGACGCGCTCCACCTGCGAGGCGGCGCCCAGACGCGGCGACAGCCAAACCGTATCGGTGCGGCGCCAGGCGGCCCGATCGCCGCGCGGCTTGTCCCAGTCGTCCGATTTCTGGACACCCTCCAGTTTCAGGCAGCGTTCACGGTCGATCGACTCGACGCCGACCACGCGCCAGCTTCGCACCGGCCGCCCTTCTTCCGTGGCTTCCCAGGTCGAATCAGCAGTCACCTTGCCGTCCGGCAGCGCTGTGAAGACGCCGCATTCCACGGTCGGCGGCCCTTCGAGCGGCACGGCCAGCGAGACGCCCGGATCGGCCGTGACATCGCCCTGCAAATCGACGTGGGCCAATTCCAGCCGCACCGACTCGGCGGCCGGTTCCGCGCCGCCGGCCGGGACGTTGGCCTGCGCATCGCGGCTCTTGAGAACGGTGAAGAAGGCCGCATCGGCGCCCTTCGCCGAGGCATCCATGACGAAAACGCGCGTTTCGAGGCGGAAATTGCGGTTGAACTGAACGCCGGCGCCGTCCGCTTCTTCGGTAAACGTGCCGCGGTAGACGAGTTCCTGGGCCTTGGTGAGATGCGGCGCGACGGCCCACTCGCCGCGGAAGGCCGGCGCCGGCCGCTCCGCTTTCCCATTCTCCCCAGGTTGCGGAAGAGGGGAAACAGGCGCCTGGGCGGGGGCCAGGAGACAGCCGATCAGGTAAAGGGTCGCTGTCATAAGGATTCCGACTTCGTTCCAAGGGACGAGGGATTCCGGGCGGACCTTCCAGTCGCGGCGGGAGTATAGCAAGGGGGGCGACGGCCGCAAGAGGAGGTGACGCGCCGCGCGCGACCCTCGTTCCCAGGCTCTGCCTGGGAACGCACTGCTTGCGAGGCTCTGCCTCGCGTCCGATCCAGCCGGCAGGCAGAGCCTGCCCGGCAGTGCGTTCCCAGGCAGAGCCTGGGAACGAGGAAAGTGAAAAAACTGCGCGGCTTCGGCAAATCTATTACAGACCCCGGCGAAATGGAGAGTAGCAAGCAGCCCCAAAGCGTCGTAAAATCGGGCGCGACACCCGGACAGCGCAGAGGGCCTTTTCAAGCAGGAGCATTCTCATGGCGCTGATTTCTTGCCCGGCCTGCAGCCGAGAAGTTTCCAGCATGGCCCCGACCTGCCCCGGCTGCGGCCACCCCATCGCGCCGCCCCTCCGGGAAGCGCCGCCGCAGAGAATCGTGGTGCAGCAGCCGCGGTCGGGGGCCGGCGGCGTGCTTGGTTGTCTCTTTCTCCTGCTCCTCCTGGCCGGCGGCGCCTGGCTGTTCTTCGGAACCGACCTGGGCAAGCAACTGCTTGGCGCCGGCCGCCAGCTCACCGACCAGCAGCGGATCGTGGGCAAGTGGCAAGGCAACATGGACTCCATGGAGTTCCTGTCCAACGGCGACCTGGTGGTATATGCGGCGCTGCGCACCAACAAGGGCACGTGGAAGATGACCGGCGATCAGGAGATGCAGCTGGATTTGCCGGGCATCTTCTATGGACGAATCAAGGGCGACGTCAAATATGAGCTGGACGGCGACACGCTCAAGCTGACCCCCGTGGACGGCGCCAATGTGACGCTTGAGTATCACCGCGAGAAATGAGATTAATCGCCGGCCTCGGCGCGGTCTACTCGGTCATCCTCTCGCCGTCCTCGCTGCGACGGAGGACAAAAGGTCGCTCGGCGCTAAAGCTTTCCACGAATATTCAGGATGTCCCCGTGATGCGCTCGAAACACGGTGCCAAGCATCGCTCGTAGAATGCCAGGAAATCCGGAGCGATCCGCTCAGTCCGATCGCTGTTGAGGTAGTACAGCACGACCGGGCATTCCTCGTCCGACCACTTGGATGTGTCCAGGCAGAACGGCTCGTTGTCTTCCGCGTCCCGCTGGACCACAACCAAATGGGCGGGTAGCGGCCGCCGCACCCACGGCTCCCGGTGTGGAGCGTGTCCCCGTACACGGTGCCGTAATCTGCGGCGAGCGGGTCGGCCGAGTAGACCGACGAGATCGGGAAGCTCTCCACGCCGCCCCCGCCGGTCAGCATAAGAAACGCCCGGAAGGAGGCCGGGAACCGGACCCCGAGGGCGAACTCGACGCCGGTGATTGCCTGCGCCGACGCCGGCCCCGACCATGCGACGCCGTCAGCCGCCAGCTCGGCGTCAATGCGGGCAACCAACGCTCGAATCCGCTCCTCCATCCGCCCGCCTCCGGTGCCCGAACCATTGATTCCATCGATCCACGCCTGGTCATGCTACCCAATTTCCTCCCCCATGCAACCAAAATGCCTCCTCCCGCACCGCCGCCGCGCGTCAAGTTCCCCCCTCATCCCTTCATGCATTTCGTTGCCTGCCCACGTCCCCGGCGTTACGATGATCCTTGCCGCAGCCCAAAATGATGCGGGACAGGAGGACGCCATGATCGAGCTGACCGAAGAACAGCGCCTGGAGCTTTCGCAGCCGGAGCCGGTCGTCGTCGATCCCCTGACCCGAGAGACCTATGTCCTCGTGCGCCGGGACGTCTACGACCGCATGAAAGTCCTGCTGGATCAAGCCGCGACCAGCGTGAACGGCGGTTCCTCGGTGAGCTTGCAGGGCGAGAGTCCCACCCTCGAAGAGACCTTCCGCGCCCTCGCCGACCAGTGGCGAGAAGAAACCGGAATGCTTTCTTCCATGTCCAAGAAGCTGGCGCATCCGGCCTACCAGAAAATCATCGCCCTGGGCGAGCCGGCCGTCCCGTTGATCCTCCGGGAACTCAGGGATCGGCCGGGTTTCTGGTTCGAGGCCCTGAAGGCCATCACGCGCCAATCCCCGGTTCCGCCCGACGAAAGGACCGATCCGCGGCGGGTCCGAGAACGGTGGCTGAATTGGGGAACCCGCTCGGTTTTCCCCGAATGAAGGCGGTAGGATGGACCTTCGCTTCTACATCGATCCGGAAACGGCGCAGCCGCATATCTACAACCACGGCGTCGTGGAGGAAGAGGTGCGGCAGGTCATGGTCCTGCCGGGACAGGACTACCCGGCGGCTCGGAACACGCGGATGAAACTCGGGCAGACCGGAGCGGGACGGTATCTGCAAGTGGTTTACGTGCCGGACAAGGGCGGCGAGGGCGCTTTCGTGATAACCGCCTGCGAGTTGAAAGGCAAAGCCCTCAAGTCTTATCGCCGACAACAGAGGAGAAAACCCCGGTGAACAAGAAGACGACGTCCACGAACAACACGAGCCGGAAGAAAGCAGGCACGGGCAAAGGCAAGCAACGGTTTCCTCCCGGCTGGAACGAGGAGAAGGTTCGCGATGTCATTGCCCACTACGACCGGCTGACGGATGCGGAGCGAGCCGCCGAAATCGAAGCGGCGGCGGAAGCGCCGGGCGACACGCTCATGGCCGTCCCAACCGCGTTGGTCCCCGCCGTGCTGAAGCTCATCCAACGCCATGAAAAGAGCGCGTAAGCCGTGTTCAAGCAGGCCCTGGGCAACGCGGGGGGGTCCGCCAGGACGGGCGGCCGGCGTCTCGTGCTGGAACGGCTACAGCACCGGTCGGCCGGCCAAGTGGCGCCCTCGCCATTCCACCCTTTTCGTTGCCTGCGCCCGTTCCCGGCGTTACGATGATCCTTGCCGCCTGCCCCTCCCGCCGCTTGCGAGGTCCTTCCGCAATGATGCGACCCGCCATCCTGACGCTCCTGCTGCTGATCGCCTCCGCTGCGCCGAGCGCCGCCGAATCCTCCGGGATAAACCCGGAGGCTCGCCCCGACGACGACTTCTTCGAGAAGGAAGTCCGGCCGCTGCTGGTCGAGCGCTGCCTCAAGTGTCACGACGACGCCAAGGCCAAAGGCGATCTCAAAATCACCTCGCGCGACAACCTGCTCAAGGGCGGCGACCGCGGCCCCGCCGTCGCGCCCGGCAAGCCGGACGACAGCCTCCTCATCCGGGCGCTCCGCTACGACGACAAACCGAAAATGCCGCCGACCGGCAAGCTCGCCGACGCCGAAATCCAGGTGCTGACGCACTGGGTCGAGATGGGGGCGCCGTGGCCGAAGGCCGTCGTCCTTGCATCCTCCGGGATAAACCCGGAGGCTCGCCCCGGCGAGTTCCGCATCACCGACGAACAGCGGCGTTTCTGGTCGTTCCAGCCGGTCCATGCAACGGCGCCGCCGACGGTCAAGGACGCCGCGTGGAACGGCTCGGCCATCGACCGATTCATCCAGGCGAAGCGCGAGGCCCTCGGACTCACGCCGGTCGGCTTGGCCGACAGGCGCGTCCTCATCCGGCGCGTGACGTTCGACCTGACGGGATTGCCGCCGACGCCGGAGGAAGTGGACGCCTTCCTGGCGGATGATTCGCCGAGGGCCTTTGCGAAGTTGGTGGATCGGTTACTGGCGTCGCCGGCCTACGGCGAGCGCTGGGGCCGTTACTGGCTGGACGTGGCGCATTACGCCGACACGGCCGGCGAGACCGCCGATTACCCCGTGCCGCAGGCGTACCGCTATCGCAATTACGTCATCGACGCCTTCAACGCCGACAAGCCGTATGACCAGTTCATTCGGGAACAGATCGCGGGGGATTTGCTGCCTCCGGGGGCTTACGCCCCCGGCTCGCCAAGGGCGGATGAGCGCCTGATCGCCACCGGCTTCCTCGCCTGCGCCCGCCGCTTCGGCTACGACCCGGAGAACTACCAGCACCTCACCATCGACGACACCATCGACACGATGGGCAAGGCCGTTCTCGGCCTCACCGTCGCCTGCGCCCGCTGCCACGACCACAAATTCGATCCGATATCGCAGGCGGATTACTACGCCCTCTACGGCATCTTCGCCAGCACCAAGTACCCATATCCCGGCTCCGAGGAAAAGAAGGCGCCGAGCGACTTCCCCAAGCTGTCCAACGGCGATCCGGTTTATGCGGTGAGCGAGGGGACGCCGCACAACGAGCCGATCCAGAAACGCGGCGATCCGAAGAACCCCGGCCCCGAGGCGCCGCGCCGCTTCCTGCAAATCCTCGGCGGACAGCCGTTGCCGGCCGACTGCAAGGGCAGCGGCCGGTTGCAGCTGGCCGAATGGCTCGCCGATCCGAAAAATCCGCTGACGGCCCGCGTCATGGTCAACCGCATCTGGCAGCATCATTTTGGAGAAGGCCTGGCGCCCTCGCCGAACAACTTCGGCAAGCAGGGCCGGCCGCCGACGCACCCGGAATTGCTCGACTGCCTCGCCGACCAGTTCGTGCGCTCCGGCTGGTCGGTCAAGGCGATGCACCGCATGATTCTATTGTCGCGGACTTATCAGCTCTCCTCGGAGGACGACGACCGCGACCGGGCCGCCGACCCTGCCAATGAATCGCTGTGGCGCTTCGACCGCCGGCGGCTGGACGCGGAGGCGATCCGCGATTCGCTGCTGGCCGTGAGCGGCCAGATCGACCGGACGCCGGCGGGGCCGCACCCGTTCCCGCCGCAGAACACGTGGGGTTTCACGCAGCACAGCCCGTTCCAGGCCGTCTACGAGACGAACCATCGCAGCGTCTATCTGATGACGCAGCGGCTGCGGCGGCATCCGTTCCTGGCCCTGTTCGACGGCGCCGACGCCAACGCCAGCACCGGCCAGCGCAACACGACCACCGTGCCGACGCAGGCGCTGTTCTTCCTCAACGACCCGTTCGTCCACGTCCAGGCGGAGAAGTTCGCGGCCCGTCTGCTGCAAGGCGCGGCCGACGACGCGGCTCGGATCGACCTGGCCCACCGCATGGCCTACGGCCGGCCGGCGACGCTGGACGAGACGCGGGCCGGCGAGCTGTATCTGCGCAAATATGAGCAAACGTCGAAGGCCGGCGCCGCGGCGGCGTGGACCAGCTATTGCCGCGTGCTGTTCGCGGCGGACGAGTTTATTTACATCGATTGAAGTTGACCAATGGCTTCAAAGAAGAAGGCCGTTTGGAGATCGACGACCAAAGCGAGGTGAAACTGTCCGGTCCATTGCAAGGGCAGGATATTCGTCGGTTATGGGTCGACGTTTCGGCAAGCCCGGAAGATTTCCGAACGAAAGTGCCAAGCGGCGGGCTGCCACACGCCGGGCGGCAAGCCGTACAATTGCTGCTGTGGACATTCGACCCCTTATATGCTCCCTTGAAAGAGCCGGCCGCGCATGACAATGCTCTCCTTCAAGTTTGTGGATGATGCACTGAATCAGAAGCTGATTGCTCTTTTGAAAAGGGAGCGCCTTAAGCACCGCATTGATCCGAAAGGCGCCATCCATTATTCGGCGGACGATGAAGAAGTCGTGGAAAACGACCTGATCTGCTCCATCCGCGATCAGGTATTTTCCACCTGGCAAATCATCAGCTGCCCCAGTCAATGGGCGGGGCGATACAAGCAGTACATGGTCCAGCACGGCGTCCCATTTGTCGAGGAATTGATAGACGGCCAACTATGCTTTCTGGTTCCCCGCCGATACCGCCCGCACTCGTGGAAGCTGGACGATCCCTCTGCCGAAAAGAAACACCGGATCGCCTAATTAGGCGATCCGGTGTGGGGGAAGGCAGATGAACGGTGCTATCCCAACGGAATTGACTCAACGTGAGCGGCTGCTGCTCATGGCCGCGTATTTCCGCGGGGCCAAGCCAGGCGCCGAGATCCGCGCGAACTGCGCCCGCGTCTTGCGTCAGGCCCTCCTGTGGGCTGGGCTTTGGAACGAGCAGCTGGAGCGCGATGAGCGCAGGGACGTTAGCAATCCGGTCATCGAGGAGTGGTACAGCAGTCTGATTGCCATGACCCGCGTGGCGCCGGAATCGGGATTGCTGATTGAGGGAGCAGGCAACCTGCAAAGCCCCCCGAAAGGGCCTGCCTTCCCGAGCTACACCGGCTGCCGCTTGACTAACGAAGGCGGAGCATTGGCCGAACGGCTGTTGGCGGAATATCCCCACTACCGCCCGTGACTGCCGAAATGTGCGGGTCAAAAAATCGCTCCCTTGGAGGCCGACGCATGAACGATCCGCGATGTGGCTGCACCCGCCGCGACGCCCTGCGCTTCGCCTTCGGCGGCGCCGGCTCGCTGCTGACGGCCGGCATCCTCCATGAGTTGTGCGCCGCCGACGAGGTCCGCGACGCCTCCGCCGATCCGCTCGCCCCCAGGGCGCCGCACTTCCCGGCGCGGGCCAAGCGCGTCATCATGCTCTTCCATACCGGCGGCGTCTCGCACGTCGATTCCTTCGACCCCAAGCCCAAGCTCTT
The DNA here is from genome assembly GCA_035546275.1 of Gemmataceae bacterium. Classification (GTDB taxonomy): domain Bacteria; phylum Planctomycetota; class Planctomycetia; order Gemmatales; family Gemmataceae; genus UBA4732. Next base: position 2,023 of record DATKHW010000259.1, on the reverse strand, counting down.
CGCCGACCACGGCAAGACCGTGACCATCGACGAATGGCAGGGCAAGCCCGGCAAGTTCAATCGCTATCTCAAAAAGCCGCAATGGGACTTCAAACCGCACGGCCAGAGCGGCGTCGAGGTCAGCTCGCTGTTTCCGAAGGTCGCCGAGTGCGTCGATGATTTGTGCGTCATCCGATCGCTGAAGTCGGATCATACGAACCACTACGAAGCGACGCTGATGATGCACACCGGGTCGATCACGTTCGCCCGGCCGAGCATCGGCGCCTGGGTCAGCTACGGACTCGGCACGGTCAACCGCAACCTGCCGTCGTTCCTGGTGCTGGCCCCGGCCGTGCCCTACGCCGGCGATCAGACCTGGGGGGCAGACTTCCTGCCGGGATGCCACCAGGGCACGCGCGTCGTCCCCGGCCCGACGCCGATCGCCGACCTCGCCCCACGCACCGCCTCGCCTGCGTTGCAAGACCTGGAGCGCGACCTGCTCACGCAGGCGAACCAGGAGCATCTCGACCGCCGTCGCGGAGACGCGGAGCTGGCCGCAAGGGTGCGGTCGTTCGAGACGGCTTACGGAATGCAGAAGGAGGCGCCGGAAGCGTTCGATTTGTCGAAGGAACCGGATGCGATCCTGGACCTCTACGGCCTGTCTCGCGGCGTCAACACGGGCTTCGGCTGGCAGTGTCTCGTCGCCCGCCGGCTGGCGGAGCGCGGCGTGCGCTTCATCGAATTGATCGACGTCGGCTCGTCGAACAACTGGGACGCTCACGCCGACATGCTGGCCCACGCCCCGCTGGCCAAGAACGTCGATCAGCCCATCGCCGCCCTCATTACCGATCTCAAACAGCGGGGAATGCTCGACGACACGCTGGTGGTCTGGTGCACGGAGTTCGGCCGAACGCCGTACAACGAGCAGCCGGACGCCAAGGGCCGCGAGCACCACCACTGGGCCTTTTCCTGCTGGCTGGCCGGCGGCGGCGTCAAGGGCGGCCTGGCCTTCGGCGCCACCGACGACTACGGCATCCACGTCGCGGAGGATCCCGTCCACGTCCACGATTTCCACGCCACCATTTTGCATCTGATGGGTCTGGATCACGAGAAGCTGACGTTCCGCCACGCCGGCCGCGACTACCGGCTGACGGATGTGTCGGGGCGGGTGGTGAAGGAGATTGTGGCGTGAGGGAATGCGAGGCGGATCGCCGTCTCGACAGGAAACACCAGACGTGGTAAGGTGCGTATTGCTCGCCGCCTCCGAAGGAGCGACTTCATGTCTGGTCCGTTCATCGACCTGAATGCGCCCTCGCTGCGAGGCCAGCCGCCGATGCGACCCGCCGAATTGCCGCACGGCCCGGTCGCGCCGCCGCAGCGCGTCCTGGAAATCGTCGCGCAGCAGGAAGAGCGGTTGCTTCGGGAAAGCGGGATCGTGCCTGCGGCGGAAGCAAGGCGGCGGTTGATCGACGACCTGACGCTGCAGTATTTTTTCGACGGCCTCGGTCATGAGGTCCTGTATCGCAGTACCCCGGCAGGTCCCGAGGTGCTGGCCGTGGGTCTGGACGAAATCCTCGCCGTCCGACGGGCGACGCTCCCGGAAGAACAGCCCGCGCTCAAGACCTGGCTGCCCTGATGTCGCGCCTGGAAATCCCCTTCAAACACCGCACGCTGTGGACCACCGGCGACCTGCTGCTGCGGGCCGAGCTGGATCTCTTCCTGAAAGACGGTACGGGGGCCTGGCAGCCGGCGACGTTTCTGGTCGATTCGGGAAGCGAAATGACCACCATGCCGGCCCATGACGCCGCCAAGCTGAGCTTGGCCATGCCTCAGCGGCCCGCTCCCGGAGCTATCCATACGCAAACGGGACTGCCGATTCGGCCCGGTTATTTGCGCGTCCGTGTGGCCGGCATGGACCCGACCGAATACGTCTTCCCCTGCTTCTTTCTCGGCGACCCGGCCGCACCGCCCGCCGCTCGGAGTGCGAACGCGCCGCGGAAGCTGCTTGGGCTTTCCGGCGTGGTGGACAAACTCCGCATCGGTT
>DATKHW010000258.1:0-5307 GCA_035546275.1 Gemmataceae bacterium | reverse complement strand
ACCCACCCTACACCTGCACCAGCTGCGGTTGGCGTCGCAGCCGATGCACCACGGATGCGATTCGCCGCACCGCCTCGTCGATCTCCTCCGGCGTCAGCTGCGCGCTCAGGCTGAAGCGCACCGCCGATTGCAGCACCTCCTCCGACGCGCCCATCGCCCGCAGCACCGGCGACGGCAGCAGCGAGCCGCTGGAGCACGCCGAGCCGGCCGAACACGCCACCCCCGCCAGGTCCAGCGCCATCAGCAAGGCGTCCGCCTTCAGCCCCGGAAAGGAGAGGTTGAGGGTGTGGGGAACACAGCCCGGCTCCCTCGCCCCTCTCCCCGGTACTCCGGGGAGAGGGGCGAGGGAGGGCCCGTTGAGGACGAGAGGGCCAGCTGCGTCGCGCAGCGCCGTCCAGAACCGCTCCCGGAGCGAGCGGACGACCGCCGTCCGCCGATCCATGTCACGGCAGACCAGCTGGAGCGCGGCGGCCAGGCCGACGGCCAGCGCAGCTGGCTCGGTGCCGGGTCGGCGCCCCCGCTGCTGATGGCCGCCCCAGGTCCGCGGCCGCAGCTGCGCGCCGCGGCGCAGCAAAAGGGCGCCGACGCCCTTGGGGCCGTGGAATTTGTGCGCGCTCAGCGCCAGCGACGTGACGCCGAGGCCATGGAAATGAACCGGAATTTTGCCGACCGCCTGGGTCGCATCACAGTGGAAAGCGGCGCAGTGGGCCAGCTGTTCCGCCAGCTGGCGCACCGGCTGAATCGCCCCCGTCTCATGATTCACGAGCATCACCGTCGCTAGGCGAGCGGCGGGGTTGATCCCCGCCGGCAGGTCGGCGCCGACGACGCCTTCCGCATTGACGGGCAGCTGTTCCAGCACAAACCCGGCGGCGGACAGCTGGCGCAGCGGCTCGGCGACGGAGGGATGTTCGATGGGGCTGGCGAGGAGGCAGGCCGGCGGATCGCCGGATTGGCCGAAGAGCGCGAGGTTATTGGCTTCGGTGGCGCCGCTGGTGAAGATCACTTCGTCGGGATGGGCGCCGAGCAGGGCGGCGGTCTGCTCGCGAGCATCTTCCAGACCGCGGCGAGCGCGGCGGCCGAATTGGTGGACGCTGGCCGGGTTGCCGTAGGACTCCACGGCGAAGGGGCGCATCGCCTCCCACACGGCCGGCAGCAGCGGCGTCGTGGCGTTGTTGTCGAGATAGATCGGATCCATCGGTCAACCGAGTCGGCGCGGCGAGTAGGACGGATTGTCAATCCGTCCTACAGAGGGCGAGGCGACGCGGGACAGGGGACGGAAAGGCGGCGCGGCGGCGCGGCCGCTCCCTGCCCGCCGGTTGACCCCATTGTAGCTACTTCTGCTCGTGCTGGTGCGGTTGGACCGCCTGCTTGGTGCGGTCCGACTTGCGCACCCACACGAAGTAGAGCGCCCCGATGCCGGCGACGCACAACGTGCAAACCAGAGCAACGACTGACAGGGGGGACATGAAACGATTCCTCCTCTTGGGTTCGCGGATTAGGCGATAGACGTACCCAAGCATAGATCATGAATTGGAGGGAGGAGGGGGAGAAATGGCAAAGGATGAAGGATGAAAGATGAAGGATGAATTTTCTGGATTCATCCTTCAGGCGGCGGCCGCTCGTTCCTGCCTCCGGGCGGCCAGATACCACGCCACCGTCCGGTCCAGCCCGTCCGACAGCGTCACGGCCGACTCGAAGCCGAGCAGCTGGCGCGCCCGCGTCACGTCGAGACAGCGGCGCGGCTGGCCGTCCGGCCGGGATGGGTCGAAACGCACCTCGCCGTCGAAGCCGGTTTTGCGGCCGATCAGCTCCGTCAGCTCCGCGATGGAAATCTCCCGGCCGGAGCCGACGTTGACGGGGTCGGACGTTTCCAAGACCTCGGCGGCGCGGACCACGGCGCGGGCGGCGTCCTCGACATAAAGGAACTCGCGCGTCGGCTTGCCGGTGCCCCAGACCGGCAGCACACGGTCGCCGCGCTCCTTCGCCTCGATGCATTTGCGGATCAGGGCCGGAATGACGTGAGAACTTTCCAGGTCGAAATTATCGCCGGGGCCGTACAAATTGACCATCAGCAAATTGACGCCGTTGAACCCGTATTGCTGGCGGTAGGCCTGCGTCTGGGCGATCATCATCTTCTTGGCCAGGCCGTAGGGGGCGTTGGTTTCCTCGGGATAGCCGTTCCAGAGGTCGGATTCCTTGAACGGCACGGGCGTGAACTTGGGGTAGGAACAGATGGTGCCGACGGCGACGAACTTCTCGACGCCGGCTTGGCGGCACAGCTCGATCAGCTGGGCGCCCATGAGGAGGTTGGAATAGAGGAAAGAGCCGGGGTTGAGGCGGTTGGCGCCGATGCCGCCGACCACGGCGGCCAGGTGGATCACGACGTCGGGGCGGACCCGGCTGAGCAGCAAGCGGACGTCGGGCTCGCGGCGCAGGTCGTACTCGGCGCTGCGGGGGACGGCGATCTGGGCGCAGCCGACCTGGCGGAGGCGGGCGACGACGTGGCGGCCGAGAAAGCCGGCGCCGCCGGTGACGAGAAGGGTCTTGGTCCGAAGGTCCATCGCATCCCCCGTGTCCTTGGGGCCGCGGCTCCTGTCCACCAGCGGCGACTATAGGATGCGATCCGCGGCGGAGTCAATGGCGGTCGGGACGGTCTCCTCGTGCCGGGGCTCTGCCCCGGCACGCCCTGCCCGGCAGGTTCTGCCTGCCGAGAGATGCAGACGCGAGGCGGAACCTCGCGGGCAGTGCGTTCCCGGGCAGAGCCCGGGAACGAGAAGACTCCGCTGCGCTGCGTGCGCGGCTCGGACGCCCGCCACAAACGGCTTGACTTCGCAACGGCGCCGACCCATAAGGAGCCCGGCACGGAAGGTCCGGCCGCCGCGGCGCCGCGCGAGGGAACGACGGAATGGAGAAAGCGGGTGGACTGTCGCCGAGCGCGCGCGGCCGGTTCCACTGGACGGCGGCGGTCGCCGCCATCCTGGTCGTCGGCGCCTGTCTGCGGCTCGTCTGGGGCGGCGACATCGAATACAAGGACGACGAAGCGAAATTCTTCGCGGAATCGCAGCGCGTCCAGCGTCTCACCGACCTGTCCTGGAGCGGCCAGACGGCCAGCGTCGGCCTGCCGGCGGCGGGCATGAGCGTCTGGGTGCTGGTGGGGCTGGGCAAGCTGTTCGCCGCGACCGATCCGGTTTCTCTCGCCCGTGCGGTCCAGATCTGCAACATCGTTGCGCTGGCGTCGCTGATCGGATTGATCGGCCTGCTGGTGCCCCCGAAGGAGCGCGAGACGTGGCTGTGGGCGGCCGCGCTGGCCGCGGTCAATCCCATTACCGTTCTGCTTCATCGCAAAATCTGGAACCCCTCCGTCCTGCCGCTGCTGACCGTGGTTTTGTTGGCCGGTTGGCTGCGGCGCGATCGGCGTTTGGGGGCGTTCGTCTGGGGATTGATCGGCCCGTGCATGGGGCAGATCCATGCGGCCGGTTTCTTCTTCGCGGCCGGCTTCGCGCTGTGGGCGGCGCTGTTCGACCGCCGGCGCGTGGCGTGGCGGGCGTGGCTGATCGGCAGCTGTCTCGGCGCCTTGCCCATCCTGCCGTGGCTGTGGCAACTGGCGTCGGCCCCGCCGACGCACGCTCCCTATCACGGCGACAGCTGGGTGCATCTGCTGGAGTTCAAATTCTGGGTGCGCTGGATTAGCCAGGCCCTCGGCTTCGGCGTCGATTACAACATCGGCTCGGAGCAATTCGGCGACCTGCTGCGCGGCCCTTACGTCCTGGGCCGCCCGACCTATCTGGTCGGCGCCCTGCACGCCGTCGTCCTGGCCGTCGCGGTCGGCTTCCTGGCCCGGGGGGCGGTCCTGCTCTGGCGCCAACGGGATCTTTGGCGGGGCCGCTGGACCGGCGGCGCGGGCCCAAGCGACTTCACGCTCAACGCGGCCTGGTGGGGCTTCGGTTTGCTGCAAACCCTGTGCTGCTTCCCCACCCACCGGCATTACCTGATTATCCTATTTCCCCTCCAGTTTCTCTGGCTGACGCGGCTGGCGCTGCGGCGGCGCAACCCAGAGGCGGCGCCGCGTCCCGCCGGCCGCGCCGCGCTGGCGGTGCTGTGGGGGGCGCAGCTGCTCATCACCGTGAGTCTGCTCCAGTACATCCACGCCCATCCGCGCACGGGGGGCGAGTATGGGCCGACGTATGCCTCGCAGCAGGCGGCATGGCGGCGCTAAGGCCCTTGTTGGACCGGAGCTTCTTACGACCAAGGAAAGGTGCGGCGCCGCCGAACCGCGGGTCGGCGTGGCCAGGTTCGGCGGCGCGGAGATGACTTTCGAGCGGGCGGCGACGGGACTCAGGGTTTGGCGCTCGCTTGTTTGTCCTTCGCCTTGTCCTCCATGTTCTGGAGCTTGTCCTTTACCTTTTCCTTGTCCTCTTGAAATTTGTCCTTGTCCACCGAGATGGCGGCGCCGGGATTCCCATCCTGGCCGCCTGCCGAAAAGTGGAGCCAACCCAGGTAGAACGCTAAACCGACCCCGGCGACCGCGAGCAGCACCAACACGATGAGCAAGCGCTTCATCGATCCTCCCTCCTCGGCGGGTTTGAAACCGTCCTCGACGCGGAAAGGAACGTTCGCTCCGACGCCCCACCGAACGACATCGAGCTGCAGAAACGCCAGCAACGCCGGCATCGGCGGTCCCCGGCGGCCCCCGGCGGCCGGAACTCCAACCCTCGTCTCGCGCGGCCGGGCCGGCGCGCCGCCCATGGGGGCGCAACCAGAACAGTCGGTCGAATCGAGTTTCTCGAAAATCTCGTTCGACCGTCTCAAAGCGGGTGAAGCCCGATGCTGTGGACCCACAGCGACCATCCAGCTGGTGGATCGGTCGATAAACCTCGGCGGTGTGGTTTCGTTGTGCATGTCGCTCGGCGGAAGCTCCGCGTCGAGCGGTACAAGGCAGCAACTTGCGCGCCGCTATGAGCAGATATTTTCAAATGACGATTCGTGTGTACGGCGGCGCCCTTGGTCGCGCTGCGAGCCGTTCGGAGTTCCTGGCGCTGATTCGCACGGCGAAATCCATTACCATCCCGCCCGTCGGGCGCACCGGGCGCCCGGCCTCACGGAGGAGGATGTATGAACCCACCGGCGCGCGAGTCCGGGGCGTGGAGCTGGGCGGTCCTGGCGATTGCGGTCGCCGTCGCCGCGTGCAGCGCCCACAACTACGCCGGCGGCTGGAACGACGGCAGCCGGCTGGCCACGGTCGAATCCCTGGTGGAACGCCGCACCTGGGCCATCGACGATTCGATTTTCGTCCGGCCGTCCGCCGTT
>DATKHW010000257.1:0-2579 GCA_035546275.1 Gemmataceae bacterium | reverse complement strand
CAGCCGCGTTTCCCTCTGAGCCGACCTGAGAAGGACACATGAACAGCAACGACCCTGCCGGTCCCCCCGCGGGCATCACCGCCTCCCACCAGGTGGCCGGGGTCACCGATCTCCCCGCGACCCAGGCCGGTGAGCCGGTGGTGGCCGCCGGCTTCTCCCGTCCCTGGTATCGCGAGCTGACGGGCTATCACTGGTTCGTCTTCATTGTGGCGGCGTTGAGCTGGATCCTGGACTGCATGGACCAGCAGCTGTTCATCCTGGCGCGGGCGCCGGCCATGAGCGCCTTGCTGCCCGGCCCAGGCCTGGAGGCACAGCGCGACTTCAGCGCCAGTCTAGCCACCGCGATCTTTATCGTCGGCTGGGCCACCGGCGGCCTGATCTTCGGCGTCCTCGGCGATCGCGTCGGCCGGGTTCGCGTGATGGTTTGGACCATCCTGATCTATTCCGCCTGCACCGGCCTGACCGCCCTTTCGGTCAGTATGTGGGACTTCTCCTTTTACCGCTTCGTGACCGGACTCGGCGTCGGCGGCCAATTCGCCGTGGGCGTCTCCCTCGTCGCCGAGGTGATGCCGGATCGCGCCCGGCCGTTCGCGCTGGGCTTGCTGCAAGCCCTGTCGGCGATCGGCAACATCAGCGCCGCCCTCATCAACATGGGTCTGGGGCAGATGGAAACCGCCGGCGCCCTGCAAAACGTCGGCCCGCCCTGGCGGCTCATGTTCGTCATCGGCGTGGTCCCCGCCCTCCTCGTCCTGCTGATCATCCGGCGGCTCAAGGAACCGGAGCGCTGGAAAGCGATCGCGGCGGACGGGACGGTTGTGAAGCGCGGCAGCCTCGCCGACCTCTTCGCCGATCCGCGCTGGCGCCGCAACGCCATCGTCGGCATGATTCTCGGCTGTTCCGGCGTGATCGCCCTATGGGGCATCGGCTTCTTCAGCTTCGACCTGTTCCGCAAGGTGTTCGCCGCCCAGAGTTCGGGGTGGAATTACACGGGTGAGTTGTCCGGCCTGTCCATTCATGTCTCCACAACCAGTCCGCCGCTGTCGAAGGGACAGCTCACGTTCTGGGTCGGCGTCCAATCGGTGATGCTAAACCTCGGCGGAGCGCTCGGCATTTACTTTTTCAGCGTTCTCACGCACTACGTCGGCCGTCGGCCTGCCTTCGCCGTCTGCTTCGTCCTTGCCATTCTGGGCACGGCCGGAGCCTTTTGGTTCCTGCATAGCCTGACGGACATTTTCTGGCTGATCCCGCTGATGGGCTTCGTGCAGCTGTCGCTCTTCGGCGGCTACGCCATCTATTTCCCGGAGCTGTTCCCGACGCGGCTGCGGAGCACGGGGACGTCGTTCTGCTACAACGTGGGGCGCTATATTGCGGCGGCCGGCGTCCTGTTCCAGGGCGTTCTCACCAGCTGGATGTTCGGCGGCTACTACGGTCAGGACCAGAGCCTGCCACTGCGCTACGCGGGCGTGGCCATGTGCGCCGTATTTTTGCTGGGCCTGCTGGCGCTGCCGTTCGCTCCGGAGACCAAGGGCCGGCCATTGCCGGATTAAACGGAGAGAAGAATGCTTATGACGACGCCCGATTGGCTGGCGCAGCACGGCGGCGAATTGCGGAGCAGCAAGGACGGCCGCTCCCTCACGGTTTATCTAAGCGGCGAGCCGCAATATCTGCTTGTCCAAGAGCCGACCGACGGCAAGCATGGCTGCAAGGTGTTCCAGTCGAACAACGGCAAGCGGCTCGACGGCGGCGCGGCGTTCCCTTCGACGGAGGCGGCGTTTCAGGGCGGGCTCGAGGATTTCCGGAAAGCGCTGGGGTGGTGACGGCGTCGCTCGATTGAACGGGCCCTGCTTTTTTCTGGACATCCCGCAGCGGCCTGATACCATCCAAACCATCGTAAGATACGCCGGCACACGGGAAAACATGGCGCAGCCCTGCCAGCCTTCGCGCCGGAGCTACGGCGGGAGAATGCCGGCGGCAGGGGCCAATTTGCCAATCCCGATTGTACCCGGCGCGCGGGTTCCGTCGTACCACCAAGGGAGCATTGCAACATGGAATCGAAAGGTGACGATATCCAGGCCGGCCGCGGCGCCGGGCCCGAAGGCATGAGGACCACGGCGCCGCCCGCCGGGGCTTCGGGGAACGTAGCGGGCGCGGCGCCCACGCGCGCCCACATGCTCCTGTTTTGGGCCAGCTTCCTGACGCTAATCGCCGGCGGCATCGGCTTCGCCGTCCGCGCCGGCCTTCTCGGCGCCTGGGGGCAGCAGTACGGCTTCACGCAGTTCGAGTTGGGCCAGATCACCGGGGCGGGGCTTTGGGGGTTCCCCATTGCCATTATCGGTCTCAGTTTCATCGTGGACCGCGTCGGCTACGGTCGCGTGATGATAGTCGCTTTCTCGCTCCACGTCCTGTCCGCCGTCGTGACGCTGGCGGCCACGCCCATGTACGTCGCCGTCGGTAACAAGGCAGGGGCTTACTGGTGCCTCTACGTGGGGTTCCTCCTTTTCTCCCTGGCGAATGGGGCCTGCGAGTCGGTCATCAATCCGCTGACGGCCACACTCTTCCCCCGCAACAAGACGCACTGG
>DATKHW010000256.1:0-2830 GCA_035546275.1 Gemmataceae bacterium | reverse complement strand
GGTCTGCTGCAGCATGATTTCGCTGACCCAGATGCGATAGGGGTCGCGATCGCGCCGCCATGGAAGGTCGCGGCGATGAGCGCTGAACCAATGGAGCAAGCGACGCGCCAGGCGGGGGCGCAGGACGTGATCTTCGGACGGCACGGATCGTCTCGATGGGGGCGGCTGGCCGGCAACCAAAGCAGGCGAGCCGCTTGCACCACGGCCTCAGCTGCGCGGCCGCTTCATGTACTGTTCCAGGATCGACTTGGCCGCGCTGGACGTGTTGCCGGACGGCTTGGGCTTTTCCTTGTCCTTGCCCTTCTCCGCGGGTTTGTTGGGATCGTCCGCGCCGGGGGGCGGCACCGTCAGGTCCATGATGGTGCTGCCTTCGGGGACGACGCCGTCGAGTCCCGACGCGCGATCATCGTCGTGCAGCGACAGCAGCATGGCCGCGATGTCGTCGTCGGCGCTGCCGCCGGATTCCTCAGCGGCCTTCTCTTCCGCTGTCGCGGCGGTCGTCGCCGGCGTCTTGGACGGAGGCGGCGGCGTTTTGCCGGCCTTGGTCGCCGCCATGGTTCCGGGCTTGGCGCCGACGGCCTTGGTCGGCGGCTTGGGCGTGGCCCCCCTCGCCACGGCGGTTTCCTGGGCCAGACGGACCTCGAACAGCAGCGGGCCGATCTTCAAACGGTCGTTGTTCTGCAGCTCGACCTCGTCCTTGATCGGCTGATCGTTGAGGAAGGTGCCGTTGGTGCTGCCGAAATCGCGGATGAAGGCCTTGCCGTCGCGTTGGAGGAGGGCGCAGTGGCGTTTGCTTATCATCGGGCTGGCGGGTCGGAGATGACACTGCGGGTCTCTGCCGACGACGAATTGGGAGAGCGTTATCGGCAGAACCTGGCCTGCCATCTTGCCCGCCGCCTTGACCACGAGACTCAACTTCATGAGACGACCTCACTCCTCAATGTCGGTTTGGTCGTCGGGCAGCGCGGCGTTCGCTCAATCCGGCGCCTGCGCGGCGGAAAGGGAACCCATTGCGGAAGTCGCGCCTCGTCCCGCGGGCAATCTGGGACCGCCGACTGAAGCCGCTCGCACCGTCCAGCAACCTTGATGGTCGGGCAGGCCGTTTTGCACGCGAGCGGCCTACTCCGACGTCTATCGGCATTTTTCTCCCTCAGCGCCGGGCGGGGAGTCGCACGCTGCTCCGATTCACGTATGATGAAGGCGCTGGTGGAGTCGAGGGTTATTGTAAAGCGGAAGGCGCGGCTTATGCAATGGAAAAGGGTTGGGGTGAGCCGCCTTTTTTCCGGGGTGGTGTGGACGGCAGCGACGCTGGGTTGCGGACCGGCGCCGCGGCCGGTCAAGGTTGAGCCTTCGTACAAGGGGATCGTCGTTCGGATCGCTTGCCCGGATGAGACGACGGCCGCCCTGGCCGCCGCCGCCGCTCCCGGTTGGGCCGACGGCCGGCAGGCGCGTGTGGAGACGGCGCTTTATGACCCCCGCCAAGGGCCGGACGGCGACGCGGCCGCCGATGTGTGGGTGATCCGTCCGGCCGAAATGCCGCATTGGGCCGCGGCGGGGCGATTGGCGCGGGCGCCCGCCGATGTAACGGCGGCCGACGGCGGCAGCACGTGGAACGGCCTGTTGCCGCTGTACCGCGATAACCTGCTGCTGTGGGACCGAACCGTTTATGCGCTGCCCCTGCGGGGCGCGGCGCCCGTTTGCTTTTATCGCAGCGATTTTTTTGGCGACGCCGGCCGTCGGTCCGGCTATGAGGCCAAATACGGCCGCAAACTCGCGCCTCCGCGGACGTGGGACGATTTCGCCGACATTGCGGAGTATTATCAAGGCCCATCCGGCGGCCTGGCTCACAGCTTGCCGCCGTTGCCGCGGGACGACGCCGAGCTGGACCGCGAGTTTCTTACCATCGCGAGCGGCTATGCCCGGCGGATGATGGTCGCCGACGAGCCGGCCGGAGCGGACCGCGACCAGGAGCTCTTCGGCTTTTATTACGATTTGCAAACGGGTAAGCCGCGCATCGCCGGCCCCGGTTTCGTCCGCGCGCTGGCACTGATGCAGCAGCTGCAGAAATGCCGCCCGGCCGAGGCGTCGCCTGCGCCGGCCGACGCCTTCCAGCAGGGACAAGCGGTGCTGTGCCTGGCGGACGCGTCGCGGCTGACGGACTTTCAGACGGGACAGGACACGAAAGTCCGCGACTGCTTCGGCCTGTGCCGGACGCCGGCCGCGCCTTGTTACTATCCCCCAGACGGCGGTGAATGCCGTCCGGCGCCCGACGGCAACTGGGTTCCCTATCTCGGCGCCGACGCCTGGCTGGCCGTCGTGCCCAAGGACGCGCCGCACTCCGACGCGGCCTTTTCGCTGCTCGCCGACCTATGCAGCCGGGAAACCAGCGACCAGATCGTGATCGGCGCCCGCTTCGGCGGCGACCCGATCCGAGCGGAACAGCTGGAGGAGCAGACCAGCTGGGCCGGCTTCGAGCTGAAGCCGGACGCGGTTAAGGCGCTGCGGGACACGTTGCGGGAGACGTTGCTGCATCGCGGCATGGAGAACCCGGTTTTTCCGCTGCGCACGCCGGACCAGGCCGCCCATCGGGCCGTCCTGGACGCGGCGTTGCGAATGGCCTTGAATTCGCCCGGCGCCGATCCGAAAAAGGCGTTGGAAGAAGTCGGCCGACGCTGGGAGGAAATGGACAGGGCCAAAGGCGCGCCGCATCTATCCGAATACCGTCTAAGCGTCGGTCTGCTGGCGGATTGAGCGGCGCCGATGAATATACAAGCTCTCTGTTACGGGCCCGTTCGTAGGGTGGGTCGAGCGCTAGCGAGACCCACCAAGA
>DATKHW010000255.1:0-14070 GCA_035546275.1 Gemmataceae bacterium | reverse complement strand
GGACAGAAGAGGTATGCATTCAAGCCCGATTTCCTGAAGACGGCCAAGGACGACTACGGCGCCGGACTCAACGACGTGGACTACGTCGGCGCGACGGAACAGGCCCGCCAGACGATCAACGCCTGGGTCGAAAAGCAAACCAACGACAAGATCAAGGACCTGATCCCGCCCGGCGTGCTTGACCCGAACACGCGGCTGGTGCTGACCAACGCGATCTACTTCAAGGGCGATTGGGCCAGCCAGTTCAAGAAAGACGCGACCAAGAACGCTCCGTTCCACCTCACGGCCGACAAGACCGTGGACTCTCCGCTCATGCGCCAAAAGGCCCGGTTCGGCTATTTCGACGGCGGCTCCTTCCAGGCGCTGGAGATGCCGTACAAGAACGGCGACCTGTCGATGGTGGTGCTATTGCCGAAGAAGGTGGACGGCCTCGCCGACCTGGAGAAGGACCTCAGCGCCGACAAACTGGCCGGCTGGATCGGCAAGCTGAACCAGCAGGAAGTCAACGTGACGCTGCCGAAATTCAAGACGACGCAGCAGCTTGGCATGAAGAACGTCCTGTCCAAGATGGGGATGCCCGTCGCGTTCTCCGATCGCGCCGATCTGTCGGGTATCGGCGGCGAACCGGGCGACCTGTACATTCAGGATGTCATTCACAAGGCCTACGTCGATGTGAACGAGGAGGGCACAGAAGCGGCCGCCGCGACCGGCGTGGTGGTGACGACGCGGGCGGTGATTGTAGCGCCGGAGTTCCGGGCGGACCATCCGTTCGTGTTCCTGATCCGCGATGTACGCAACGGCGGCATCCTCTTCCTCGGCCGACTAGCTGATCCGACCAAGTGAGCATCCCACCGGCGGCCGGACCACGCGCCGGTCGCCGCCTTCCCTTCAAGCGGAGACACCCAATGCGCTTGACAATTGCGGCCATGTTGCTAACGGTCTGCGCTTCGGTCGGCCGGGCGGCGGACGTCGATCCGCCGGTGGACCCCACGGCAGTGGTGAAGGGCGACGCCGCGTTCGCCCTCGACCTGTACGCGAAGCTGCGAACCGAAGACGGCAACCTGTTCTTCGCGCCGCACAGCATCTCGGCCGCGTTGGCCATGACGCGCGGCGGCGCCCGGGGCGACACGGCTGCCGAAATGGACCGGGGCCTGCACTTCACCCTGCCGCAGGAGCGGCTGCACGCCGCCTTCGCCGCCCTTGGCCGCCAAATCAACGGCGACCCGGCAGACAAGAAGCGCGGCTACCAGCTCAGCACGGCCAACGCCCTCTGGGGGCAGAAGGGCTACGGCTTCAGCCCAGACTTCCTCCAACTCGTCCGCGACAACTACGGCGGCGGCTTCCGCGAGCTCGATTTCGCCGGCGCCACCGAGGAGGCCCGCCAAACGGTTAACGCCTGGGTCGAACAGCAGACCAATGACAAGATCAAGGAGCTGCTGCAGAAGGGCGACCTCACCGGGAACACGAAGCTGGTGCTGACGAACGCCATCTACTTCAAGGGCGATTGGGCCAGCCGATTCAAGAAGGACCGAACGTTGGACGCGCCGTTCCACGTCGCCGCGGACAAAAGTGTGAACGTGCCGCTGATGAATCAGGAAGGTTCGTTTCGCTTCTTCTACGGCGACAACATGGAAGCGCTGGAGCTGCCCTATGCCGGCGACGAGCTATCGATGGTGCTGCTGCTGCCGCACAAGATTGACGGCTTGGCCGATCTCGAAAAGGCACTGACGCCGCAGAACTTGGACGGATGGCTCGGCAAACTGCGCAAGGTGGACGAAGTGGAGGTTTCCATTCCGAGATTCAAGATGACGTCGCGGTTCGAGCTGAAGGACACGCTGCGCGACATGGGCATGCCAACGGCTTTCTCCGAAGCTTCCGATTTCTCCGGCTTCACCGGAGGGCCGAACGGCTTGCACATCGCTCACGTCATCCACAAGGCCTACGTCGATGTGAATGAAGAGGGCGCTGAGGCGGCCGCCGCCACGGCCGTCGTATCCGACGACTCGGCGCCGCCGCAATTCCGCGCCGATCACCCGTTCCTGTTCCTGATCCGCAACCGGCGCTCCGGCGCCATCCTCTTCCTAGGCCGCATGACCGATCCGACGAAATGAGGCGGCCCTTACGCCGTTTTACGGTGCAGAAATCCGTAGGTTAGCGCCAACAGCACGAACGTCATCGCCGCCAGCGCCAGACACGGCAGTCCGACTCCGTCGGCGTAATCGACGCGGCCGGGGAACGCTTCGGGCAGCTGGTTGGCGCCCAAGTGGACCGCGCGGTAGGCCCAGTAGACCGGCGACAGGAACCACGCCAGGACCGGCAGCATCCCCGCCCGCACGCTCAGGAAGCCGCCGCCCAGAATGAACTGGGGGATCAGCACGTAAGGCAAGAGAGCGTTGGCCCGGTCCGGTGTGGCGACGCACGCCGACAGCAGCAGGCCGAACGCCACGCCGGTCATGGCCAGCAACGTCAGCACGCCGAACATGGCCGGGTAGCCGATTTGAAACTCCGGCGGCGGCGCCGCGATTTCCGGATGCAGCGCCGACCGCATCTCCAGCGCCCCGAAGATTAGCCCCATCAAGATCGCCGTGTGAAGCATGGTGACGACGCTCAGCACCACGAACTTGCTGGCCAGGTACGGCACGACGCCGAGGTTGACGGCCCGTTCCCGGCTGTAGATGGCTTCTTCCTTGACAATCTCCTTGGCGGCGTTGTTGCAGCCGAACCACATCACCACGATAACCACCATGAACAGCAACATGTAGCTGTTGCGCGGGTTCGCCCGCTTGAAGTCCTCTTCAAAGTTCCCCAGCACTTTCTGCACTTCCGCGACCGTCAATGCCACTTTTTTCTTGTCGTATTCCACGACGATGGGGCTGTGCTGCGCCAGGTATTTCTCCACCGCCTCATGTCCCGGCGCCTGGCCCAGCGCCGCCAGCTGGCGCGATACCTGCCGATAGACATTGAAAGCGTCGGCGCCTGTCATCTTCGTGGCTTGACCGCCTATGTCAACCGTCATGGTCCACTTATCGAGCATCGCTCTCGCATCCGCCGTCAGCTCGCCGTCCGGCCCGATGTACATGTCGAAGGGGCTGACCACGCTGTGAAACGACATGTTCCAGAAGCCGAGGAGCATGACCAGGCCGACGATAGGCGCCTGCAGCAGCAACAGGGCCAAGCCGCGTCGGTCGCCCAGGATTAGCTCCACATATCGGGCCGTCAGCACCCGGAACTGGCGCCACTGGTCGAAAAGCGGCGTCAGCAGCTGGCGGAAATGAAGATAGGTCTCGGTCAACCGGCGGAAGCGGTCGGCCAACGGCTTGCTCGGAACCGGCTGGAGCGCCGCACTGCTTTCCAGCTTCGGCGACAGCCGCGGCGCGACCGCGGCCGCGGCCCCCGGCACGTCCGACACGGTCTGCCGCTTGGCCAGGAACTCTTTATGCAGATCGCAGTCCCGATACTGTTTCTCCCATTCCTCAACCGCTTTTTCACTGATGCGATCATAGATATCGCTGATACGGGAGACGCCGAAATACTTGGGCGCCTCGGCTGGCGGGCCGAGAAAGACGAGTTTGCCGCGAGCCAGCACAAGGACGAGGTGACACTGATCGACGTTATCGACGTTGTGCGTGATGCAAAGAATGGATCGGCCGTCGTCGGCCAGACGGCGGAATAAGCGCATCATGCGCGCCTCCGTGCCGGCGTCGAGCCCGCTTGTGGCTTCGTCGATGTAAAGCAGACACGGCTTGGCCAACAGCTCGGCGCCGAGACTGACGCGCTTGATCTGACCGCCGCTGAGGTTGGCGATCAGGGTGGCGCGATGCGGCACTAACTCCATCTCTTTCATCACCGATTCGATGCGGTGCCGCAGCTCATCGCGGGAAGTGTCGGTCGGCAGGCGCAACCGAGCCGTGTAATAGAGCGCCCGTTGAACGGTCAGGCCGTAGTGAACGATGTCTTTCTGGGGGACGTAGCCGAGCGACTGGCGGAAACTATCGAAATGGCGGTAGAAATTCTCGCCGTTGGCCAGGACCTTGCCGCCGGTGGCGCGGCGCCGGCCGTTGAGGCAGTCCATGAGCGTGCTCTTGCCGGAACCGCTCGGCCCCAGCAAGCTGACGAACTCACCCGGCTCGACGACGAGGTTGATGCCGTCAAGCAGCTTGCGCGTCTTGCCCCGGCCGACGCCCACCACCTTTTCGAGGCCCCGCGCTTCGAGGCGGAGGCTGCGGCCATTGTCCAGCGAATGGATGACGCCTTGCCGGAGGCTGAACAGGAACGGTCCGATGCCGACCTGCTCGCCCTCCTTGATGACCACGGGGTCGGTGATGCGCTTGCCGCCGATGAAGACGCCGTTGACGCTGGACAGGTCGCCGATGCGCAGACCGTCGGCACGCCGTTCGACGACCGCATGGTAACGCGAGACGAGGGGATGCGGCAGGACGACGTCGCAGTCGGCGGCGCGGCCGATGACGATGCGAGCCTTGGCCGCGAACAGCTTTTCCACGGGAACAGCCGGAACAGGGCCGAGCCGGCCTGGCAAGGCGCCGCCTTTCCAGTGCACAGTGGCGTCTTCCGGCGGTTCGGACTCGGCGTCGATCAACCGGCCGCATTGCTGACAGAACTTGTTGGCGTCGTCGTTTTCGGTGCGGCAGGCGGTGCAGCGTTTCATGCGCGGGCTGTCCTGGGGTCGGTGCGATGCCAACTCGTTGCGCGAGGGAGGGATTGTGCGAAAGCCCTCGCTGACGCGTCGAGTTGGTAAGAATGCTCTGGTAGTGTATCAGCGCGGCCGGCCGGCATCGAGAAGCGATTGCACCAAACGGGCGACCGCATCGAGGTCGGCCAACGCGCCGATTCCGACGTCGCCGCAGGCCAGACGCCGGTTCTCCGGCGCGGCGACGCGCAGATGGGGGCACTTTGCGTTGATCCAATCGACGAGGTCGTTTTCGCGCATGTCCGGCGGAGTGGGCGGGGCGCCGGCGTCCTGGGCGATTTGCCGCAGGCAGCGGGCCGTCGCCGGATGCCGCCACATCATCGTGTTCATGGCCGGGGCCAGCACGATCGGCCGCTCCGCGTCCCACGCCCTCCACACGCAGGTAAGACAGTTGTCGGCCAAGCCCGCGGCCAATTTGCCGAGCGTGTTGGCGTCCAGCGGTGCGATGAGCAAGAGATTAGCCCAGCGCCGCAGCTCGATGTGCAGCACGTCGTCGCCGCGCTCATAGCGCCGGCCGTCGCCGTGATCCGGCCATTCATCTTTGTCCAGCACGACGGCAGCGGGATTGCGCTCCGGCTGGGCCGGGTCAAGCGGGTCGATGGCTGCGGGGTCGAAGAAATACAGAGACGCCTGCGTGGCGACGACTTTGACCGCATGGCCAAGGCTCTGCAGCCGCCCGTATAAGCCCGGCGTCTTGAGAGCGGCCACTGAGCCGGTGACGCCGAGGAGGACATTAGCCATCCGTCCGCTCTCCATGAAGCACTTCAAGGGCGTCTAGGAGGCGGGCGGGCAGATCGGCGCGGGGGACGTACTGATAGCCGTCCGGCAGCGGACCCAGAAAAGCATGCGTGCCGGCGCCTTCGAGCGTGTTGGCGACCATCAGGTTGGCGCCGGAAAAGACGCGCGACGCCTCGGCGAACTCCAGCAGCTTGTCGTCGTCCAGACCGACCTCCAGCTTGAACTTGACCAGCAGGCCCTGGAAACTCCAGTCGGCGCGGATGCGGTCGATGAGTTTGGGGGCGCGCACCAAACGCAGCCACAGCTCCGGCTCATCGCTCTTCACCTTGCCGGCTGAACGGTCTTCAAGCCGGGGCGGCTCCTCGGCGGGACCGGTCCAAACGCGGTCCTCGGGAAAGAAACGAGTGCCCTCGGCCGGAGCGTAAACGCCGGCCGGCACGTAGTCGCTGACAGCGGCGGAATGGACGATGGCGTCGAAGCGCCCGTCGCCAACCTGCTTTTCCATGAGATGATGCAGCTCGTCGAAGGTGCTGTAGCGGAGCTGGACCCAGCGCTGCTCGGGGTCGGCGTCGTCGCTGCGGAGGGCGGCGACGGCCTCCGGCCGCGAAGTGAGCAGGACGACATGGTGGCCGCGGTCGAGGGCGTGCAAAGCGACGGCGGCCCCGGTGCGTCCGGTGAAGACGTTGGTCAGTCCGCGCACCCGGTCGATAGGCGCGAGCGTGTTGCCGGCGGTGACAAGGAGCTTCATGGTAGTGCCCATGCGTTGGGGGTACCCGTTCCATTGTAGGAGTTCTGTCGTGGTGCAGGCGGCTCGCCGGCGCATTCGTTCGTGCAGGCGGGCCGCCTGCACCGCGGACGGCCACGGCACAACTTTTCGCCGCCTGCCTCGTCTAATGGTAGTAGGAGAGCTTCCATCGCATTCGATTCGGCAGAATTCCCCCACCCTCTCGGCGTGGGCAGGCCTTGGCCTTACAGGAGGCGTACATGTCCGTCACCCGCAATTCCCCCTGGTACTATCCCTGGGCGCCTCTGGGCATCGGCGCCGTCGTCGTCGCGGCCGTGCTGTTGCTCGTGCTGGCCGGCCCGCCGGCCCAGCAAGTCGCCGCGGCCGCCGCTCCCGTCCTTACGCCGGAGGGCGCCGTCGGCTTCCAGACGACCGACAAGCTTATCCTCACGGTCAACCTACCAGCCGCCGAAAAACCGCAAGCGGCCGACAAGCTGCGCGTTGAATTGATCGATCCCGAAGGCAAGGTGATCGACTCCGGCGAGCAGCAGGCGCAGCCCGGCGACGCGCCCACCACGCATCGCTTTGAGCTGCTCTCGCCGAAGCTGGCAGCCGGCAAGGTGACGCTCCGCTGCAGCTTCGGAAAGGAAAAGATGGAAACGCCGCTCGACAAGGTCCTGCTGGTCAAGGCGCATGAAACCGCGCTCAGCGGCGGTCAGGAATTCTACGCCGGCGCTCCGGCCTCCCTCCGCTGCGAGGTCCACGGCGTCAAGTCGTTCACGGAAACCATACCCCTGGCCGCCTCAGTCACGATTCAGCTAACCGGCAAGGACGGCAAGGCGATCTCCGTCTACCAGGGCAAGACCGGCGCCGACGGCGTCGCCGAGGCTCAGTTCGAGACGCCCACGCTGCCGGCCGGCTCTTACAAGATGCAGGTCGTCACGAAATCCGAATTGGGCGAAGAAAAGCTGGAACGCGACGTACAAATCAAGACCGCGCCCCGCGTGCTTCTCGTCACCGACAAGCCGCTCTACCAGCCCGGCCAGCTCATGCACATTCGGGCGCTCGCGCTTCAATCCTTCGACCTCAAGCCAGTGGCCGGCGCCGCGCTTATCTTTGAAGTGGAAGACGGCAAGGGCAACAAGGTCTTCAAGCGAGAGGTGAAAACGTCGGATTTCGGCGTCGCCTCCGCTGATTTTCAGCTGGCGGACGAAGTCAATGCCGGCGACTACCACATCCGCGCCGTCCTGGCCGACCACACCGCCGACAAGACCGTCGCCGTCAAGCCGTACGTCCTGCCGAAGTTCAAGGCCGACGTGACGGCGGACAAGCGGTTTTATCTGCCCAAGGAAACCATCAAAGCCGACCTGCAAAGCGATTATTTCTTCGGCAAGCCGGTCGCCGGGGCCAAGGTGAAGATCACGGCCAGCACGTTCGACGTGGCATTCAAGGATTTCCAGACCGTGGATCTCAAGACCGACGCCCAGGGCCATGCAAAACTCGAGATTCAGCTTCCCGATTATTTCATCGGCCAGCCGCTGCAAAAGGGCGACGCCCTGGTCAAGCTGGAAGTCAAGGTTACGGACACGGCCGACCACACCGAGACCATCACGAAGACATATCCGGTCAGCGATCAGCCGATCCGAATTACGCTGCTGCCGGAAGGCGGCCGTATCACGCCCGGCCTGGAAAACCGCGTGTTCGCCGCGGCGACCTATCCCGACGGCAGCCCGGCTCAGTGCGACGTGAAATTGTGGATCGGCACGGCGGCGAAAGACAAGCCCTTCGCCACGCTAAAGACATCGGAATCCGGCCTGGCCGAATTCCGCATTACGCCCAAGGCGGACCAGATTCGTCCGGGCGAGTGGGGTCAGCACAACATCGAGATGCTGGGCGGCCAGCAGCAACAGATTTGGGGCCAGCAGAACCTGTTCGACCTGTATGCGGAAGCGTCCGACGCCAAGGGGGCGACGGCGAAGACGACGGCGACGCTGAACACGGAACCGCTGGGCGAGAACCTGCTGCTGCGGCTGGACAAGGCCGTGTACAAAACCGGCGAGGCGGTGAAGCTGGACGTGCGCACGTCCGCCGGCTTGCCGACGGTTTACGTTGACGTGGTCCGCGCCGGCCAGACGGTGCTGACGAAGTGGCTGGACGTCAAGGACGGCAAGGCCGAATACACGCTGGACCTGCCGCAGTCGCTGTTCGGAACATTGGAAATCCACGCGTACCAAATGCTGGCAAGCGGCGAAATCATCCGCGATGCACGGGTCGTTTACGTACAGCCGGCCGATGGATTGAAGATCGACGTCCAAGCGGACCGCGACGTGTACGTGCCGGGCGCCGAGGGCAAGATCACGTTCCGCGTGACCGATGCGCAGGGCAAGCCGACCTCGGCGGCGCTGGGCGTGCTGGTCGTGGATGAGGCCGTTTACGCCTTGCAGGAAATGCAGCCCGGCCTGGAGAAGGTTTATTTCACGCTGCAGGAAGAGCTGCTCAAGCCGCAAGCGCAGGTGCTGTACAAGCCGTCGGAAGGAATCGATGCGCTGGTCCGGGCGCCGGTGCTGTCGGACGGCCAACAGCAGATTGCGGAGGCTCTGTTGACGGCCGTGAAGCCGAAGCCGCCGGCGCGGTGGGAGGTGAATCCCGTTGTGGAGCGGCGGCAGAAGATTCAGAACCAGATCGCGCAAATCGGCTGGGCCGCGTGGAACCAGGCCCAGTCGAAGCCTGTGATTGTGCAGGACAAGGACGCCAAGACTTGGTCTTTTAAGCCGGACCTTCTCAAGGAGCTTGTGGACGTTCACCTGATCGGCCCCGAAATGCTGAACGACCCGGTGGGCGGCAAGCTGACGCTGGAAACTCTGGCCCAAGTGGACAAGGACTTCACGCCGGAGCGTCTAGGGGCGGCGATCACCAATCAGCATATCTGGCAGATGCGTTGGACCGTGGTCAATTACACGAATGGCAAGACCAAGGAGTACATGAAGGACGGCAAATGGATCCTTCCGGAGACGGTCCTTGCGGACGCGGCCAAGCAGCAGGGGCTGGGCGGCGAGTGGCTCAAGGACGCCTGGGGCCAACCGCTAAAACTAGTGAAGCTCGACAAGAAACGAGCGGACCCCCAGGGCCAGACGCAATTTGAAGAATACGACATCGTCTCGGCCGGCCCGGACGGCAAGTTCGGCACGGAGGACGACGTGAAGATGTCGACCGCGCCGGTCAACCAGTGGCGCTTCGCTCAGGCTTGGTGGGCGGAAGACGAGGCCGAGGCGAAAGACGCGGATGGGTTTGCGCGGGATTTCCGCAACCGCAACCTAATGGAGCGTGAGCAATTGGCCAACCTCAGGATGGTCCAAGACGGCGGCCCTCGCGGCGGCTTTGGCGTTGGCGGCGGCGGTCCATTTCCGCCGGGCGCAATGCCCGCGCAGGCGGGGGCGGCGCTCGGCGCCGTCGCAAAGAAGGGTGCGGCCGGCGACGACAAGGCCAAGAATGCCCCGGCCGGCCAGGGGAGCGAAGGCGCCCCGGTGCGGATGCGCGAGTACTTCCCCGAAACCCTGCTCTGGCAGCCCAATCTCATCACCGACGACCAGGGCCGCGCCGAGATGCCGCTCACCTTCGCCGATTCCATCACTACGTGGAGACTGACGGCGTCCGCCTCGTCCCGGGCCGGCGCACTCGGCGGCGTCGCCACGCCGCTGCGCGTCTTCCAGGATTTCTTTGTGGACATCGACCTGCCCGTCGCGCTGACGCAAAACGACGAGGTGTCCTTCCCCGTCGCTGTCTATAACTACCTCAAAAATCCGCAAACGGTCACGCTCAATTTGCAGCAGGAGGACTGGTTCACCCTAACCGACGGCAAAGGGCTGACGCGGACTCTCGACCTCCAGCCCAACGAGGTCACTTCGGTGAAATACCGCATTCGGGCGAGCAAGATCGGCCGCTTCGCCCTCATCGTCAAGGCAGCCGGCAGCAAGATGTCCGACGCCGTGCGCCGTTCCATCGACGTGTCGCCGGACGGCCGGCCCGTCGAACAGGTCGTGACCGACCGCCTCAACGGCCGCATCCAGCAGACCATCATGATTCCGGAAAACGCTCTGCCGGATGCTTCGAAGCTGCTGGTGAAGATCCATCCCGGCGTCTTCAGCCAGGTGATGGAAGGCGCCGACGGCATCCTGCGCATGCCCGGCGGCTGCTTCGAACAAACCTCGTCCTCGGCC
Organism: Gemmataceae bacterium; assembly: GCA_035546275.1. Classification (GTDB taxonomy): domain Bacteria; phylum Planctomycetota; class Planctomycetia; order Gemmatales; family Gemmataceae; genus UBA4732. The sequence goes on along the minus strand of DATKHW010000255.1, from coordinate 3,683 downwards.
TATCCGAACGTTCTGGCTGTGGACTACATGAAACGTACCCACACCGAGAACCCCGAAGCGATGATGAAGGCGGAGCAGTACCTCAACGCCGGCTACCAGCGGCTCTTGACTTTCGAGCACAAAACCGGCGGCTTCGACTGGTGGGGCCAGGAATCGAATGAACCGCTGATCTGGGTCAGCGCTTACGGCCTGGCCGAGTTCAACGACATGTCCAAGGTGTATCCGGTCGATCACGGCGTCATCGACCGGACGCAGGCGTGGCTGCTGAAACAGCAGGGGCCCGACGGCACCTGGGAAAAGATCGGCATGACGCACAACGAAACCATCGCCAGCATGGGCGATCCGAAATTGCTCCTGACCAGCTACGTCACGTGGACGCTGCTGGACAGCGGTCTGAAATCGCCGCAGCTGGATAAATCCATCGCCTATATCCGGGACCATGCCAAGGATTCGGACAACGCCTACGTTCTGGCGTTGGCGGCCAACGCGCTGGCGGCGGTGGACGCCCAGGACGACAGCACCCACGACGTGCTGGTGCGCGTGCTGAAGAAGCTGGACGCGATGCAGCAGCCGCGGCCGGAGTGGAAGGCGATCGCGTTTCCGACCAATGGGCAATCGCTAGCTTACGCCCGCGGCGAGAGCCTGACGGTGGAGACGACGGCCCTGGCCTGCCTGGCCATGGAGCGCAGCGGCCAGTTCTCCAGCGACCTGAACAAGGCGCTGGTGTACTTGGTCAAGTCGAAGGGCGCCGGCGGCACGTGGGGCAGCACGTCGGCCACGGTGCTGTCGTTGAAAGCGCTGATCCGGGCGGCCGGCGGCACGCAGCAGAAGAGGACGGCGAAGTTCACCATCACGGTGAACGGCAAGGACGTGGCCAAGAGCGAAATCACCGAGAAGAACGCCGATGTGATGCAGGTGTTCGACCTGAAGGATTTCGTCAAGCCGGGCGCCAACGCCGTGTCGATCGACGTTGCCGGGGAGACCGGCGCGATGTACCAGATCGTGGGCCGGCATTACGAGGCCTGGCCGAAGGAAGCCCCGGCCAAGCCGCTGCTGGAAGTCTCCGTGAACTACGACCGGACGCAACTTTCCACGGCGGACCTCCTCGGCGCCACGGCGACGTTGAAATACAACGGCACGGAGCCGACGGCGATGGTGATGCTGGACCTGGGCATCCCGCCGGGCTTTACAGCCGAGGCTGGCGACTTCGCGGAGATGGTCGGCGCCAAGAAGGTGCAGAAATTCGGCCTGACGGAGCGCCAGGCGATCCTGTACTTGGGCGACGTGGAACCGAACAAGGAGTACACGTTCAAGTACACGCTGAAGCCGAAATATCCGGTGAAGGCGAAGTCGCCGTCCAGTACGGCTTATGAGTACTACACGCCGGAGCATCGGGCGACGGCGGCGCCGGTGGAGCTGGTAGTGGAGGAGGCCAAGAAGTAGCTGCGCCAGCGGAAGCATGGCAAAAGCGACGGCCGGGCGATGACGCCCGGCCGTTGCTATTTTTGAGAGGCCCTTCGTGTTTGATCTCCCCGTAGCGGGCCGACCGTTCGTTCGCTACCCTGGATGACGGGATTTGGGTCCGACTGCAACTGTGGCCGGACAGATAGGAGGGCGCCATGACGAAGACCCGCAACTCGACCGGCAATTCCGGTCACCACGCCGTCAAGGTCGGCCTGCGACTTTACACGCTGGAAGTCGTCCTCGCCGAAGGCCCGGTCAGCGACGAATTCCTGGAACGCAACCCGGACGTGTCGCGGACCATCGAGATTCGCGCCGATCAGACGCTGCAGGACCTGCACGAAGCGATCACGGCCGCCTTCGACCGCGAAGACGACCAGCTCTACTCCTTTTACCTGGGCGCGGGCCGGAAGCGCGACGGCAAGGAACTGCGCCCCGCCGCGACGATCGGCGAACTCAACCTGCGCATCGGCCGGCGCCTGCGGTATCATTTCGATCCCGAAGACGACTGGACGCACGACGTGAAGGTGACGGCGATCGGCGACCCGGCGCCGAATGGGAAGTATCCGCGGGTAGCGAGGCGCATCGGGCAAAGCCCGCCCCAGTACGTCGATGGGCGCGGCGCCGCGGGAGAGACGAGGGCGCCGGCCGGCCTTCCCGACGCAGCGGCGGACGTGAGCCTGCTGATCGGTGAAATGCACCTGAAAGAGGGCGAATACTTCAAGGCGATTGAGGCGTTCACGCGCTCTATCGAAGCCGACCCGAAGGCGGCCGACGAATACGAAGGCCGCGCCAGGGCCTACCGGGCGCTGGCCGCGACCGACGATCGCAAAGCCCGCGAGCTGCGCGCCGCCGCAGCCGCCGAGCGGGTGCGATGAGGCTTTCTCACGGAGGAAAGCGATGATCAAGGCGGCGTCGAACGATTACCCTATTCACGATCTGTTGAAGCGGCGTTGGAGCCCGCGGGCTTTCGCTGATCGCCTGGTCGAGCCGGAAAAGCTGCGTTCGCTGCTGGAGGCGGCCCGGTGGGCGCCGTCGTCCTTCAACGAGCAGCCGTGGATCTTTCTAATTGGGACGCGCGATCGGCCCGAGGAATATGAGCGCGTGCTTGGGTGCCTGGTCGAATTCAACCAGGCATGGGCTAAGGCGGCCCCGGTGCTGCTGCTGACCTGCGCCCATCTCACGTTCGACCGCAACGGTCAACCCAATCGCCATGCCTTCCACGACGTCGGCCTAGCGATGGCCAACCTCACCATGCAGGCTACGGCGGAAGGGCTGGCGGTGCATCAGATGGCGGGCATTGTGCCGGAAAGGGTGCGCGCCGCCTTCGGCGTGCCGGACGGTTGGGACCCGGTCGCGGCGGCGGCTGTCGGCTATGCCGGCGATCCGAATACGCTCTCCGATGAGCTGCGACGGCGGGAAGAGGCGCCATCGACTCGAAAGCCGCTGACGTCGTTTGTGTTCAGCGGCGGATGGGGAAAGCCGTCATCGCTGTTGCCGGGCCAAAGCTGAACGGAGGGGTGGGACAGGATTCGCATCCTGTCCCGAGGTATTCTGAGTTGCGTGCTTACTGCTTGTCGGCTCCGGCCTTCTCGGCCAGCATCTTCATGATTTCCTTGGCCGCATCGCTGGTCAGCTTCTCATCCTTGCCGAGGGCGCGGCCGGCGAGCGTCTTTCCCCGCTGAATCAGGAAAAAGGCGAACGGGGAGTTCTCGACGTGATATTTCACCAGGTCGGAGGCGCCGGCGCCGACCACGTCGATATGTTTCAGCATCAATTCCTTCGTTTTCATTTCCAGTTTGGCGGCCGCATCGTTGCGCATCGGATCGTCGCTTAGCAAGGCGAGGACCGGATGCAGGGCCGCGGCCGGGTTCTTCTCCGCCGCCGCGTCGATCTGCCGCAGCAATGCCGTAAGCGACTCGCTCAGGTCGGCGCTGCGCGTGACCAGCAGCAGCGTGTTCTGCCGGCCGAACGGCTTGACGTGCAGCTCCATGATCGCCTTGACGTCGGCGTCCGTCAGCTTGCCTTCGTTGTCCTTGCCGAGCACCCGGCTGGCCGTCACCCTGCCGCGTTGGAATACGTAGAAAGCGAAGTTGGCGTTGCCGAGTTGGAAAGCCTCCATGTCTTTGTCTTGTGTACCGGCGATGTCCACGTCCACATGCTGCAGCTGGAGGTCCTTGTCCTTCGACAGCACATCGTTCAATTGGAGCCGGAGATCGTCC
>DATKHW010000254.1:0-9969 GCA_035546275.1 Gemmataceae bacterium | reverse complement strand
TCCCTGTTCCCCGTTCTTCATTCTTCATTTGACTTCGATCAGGAGGTTGCCGCCGTGGCCGAGTACTTGGATCGCGAGCACTTCATCCCGCTGCGCAAGAGCGAGCTGACGGAGTTGCTGCTGCGCGACAAGCAGCTGCCGGCGGAGCAGCGGGAGCCGTTCCGCCAATTCTGCCGCCTTGTCAGCGCCACCTTTCACTTCGAGTATCTTGCCAAGCTGGAGGAGCTGAAGGACGCCTACGCTCCGTTCGACCCCGACGCCGACACCAAGCCGTGCAAGCCGCTTTACGCCGAGGAACGGAAAGCGGCCGAGGACAAGGTGTTCGCGGCCTTCGAGGCCTTGATGGAACGTGCCAATTTCAAGCGCCTGAATAGAGAGGAAATCGAGTCGGCTCTCAACCAGACGCCGAGCGATTGGGGCCTGCGCGTGGACCTGGACCTCAACCGCGTTTTTGAGCGGCTGGAGGTTTACGTGCGCGGCGACGTGATCCGCGAGGAGTCGCGCCGATCATGGCGGACGCTGTGGCGGCGGGTGGCTTATAAGGTGCCGACCTATCAGCGGGTCGCCATGATCCTGAAACTGCGGCCGAGCCGCCGGCACGATCCCAATTTGGATGTGAATAGAGTCTATTTCAAGGTGTTCAAGGAGGTTCCCAAGGCGGACGTGGACATGCAGCTGCCGGGCGGCCGACCGCGGATGACGCGGCTGGACCGGGCGATGATCCTCTATCCGCTGCTTTTCGGTCTCGGCGCGCTCGCCTACCATCTCTACACGCAGATTGTCGGGCAGGGGCTGTTTTTAAGCTTCGACGCCTGGAGGGCGACGCTGGCCAGCTTGGCGTCGCTGAGCCTGGCGGCCGTTTTCTGTAGCTACGCCTATAAATCGTACCACGCCTACCACGTCAAGCGGCAAACCTACGCGCTGCAGCTGGTGCGCAGTCTGTATTTCAAGGCGGTGGCCAGCAACGCGGCGGTGCTGATGCGGCTGTTCGACGAGGCGGAGGAACAGGAGTGCCGCGAGACGTTGCTGGGGTACTATTGCCTGTGGCGCTTCGCGCCGCCGCAGGGTTGGACGGCGCCGCAGCTTGACGACTACGTGGAAATGTACCTGGAAGGCGCGGCCGGGCTGAAGGTGGACTTCGAGATCGGCGACGCTCTGGCCAAGCTGGAACGGATGCGCATCGTACAGAAGCGCGGCGATTACTATCACGCCGTGCCGCTGAACAAGGCGCTGGAAATGCTCGACTATACCTGGGACAACTGTTTCAAATACAACAATCCGGAGCCGGAAACACCGCCGGTGGCGTGAGCCGGACTGCCCCATCTCTCAACGTGGAGGAACCTGCTGTGTTCGGCCTCATCTGGAAGGACCAAATCGCCTTCGGCGACGTGCTGACCGTCGTCGGCTTCCTGCTGACGCTTGCCGGGCTTGTCTTCGCCGGCTGGCAGTTCCGGCAAACTGCCCGAGTGCAGCGCGCTGGCTTTCTAGTCGAAATGGCGGATCGTGTACTGGCAGAAAAGCCAGTGGAAAAAGTCTTTTATGAGATCCTCGAAAAGAAGTTTACGTTCAACCCGCAGAGTCCTCCAGGTCCAGCGCTTGACGCCCTGCTTCATGATTTCAACCTGATCGGATGCTTGCTGGAAATGCGGGTCATCAGTCCGAGAGACGTAGGATTCTTCAGGGGAGAAGCCTGGGTGGTACTGACTAATGGCCAGGTGAATGCATACATTCAGTGGGCGAATGCACAGCCTGACGCTCCCCCCTGGCGACGGCGGCTGGTGGCCGTGGTTGAAGTATTTGCGACGGCACTTGCCCCAGAACTAAGTTGGATAGGTAAACAACCTTTGCAGCTGCGAAATAGCTCGTGTCGGGTGCCATGCTTTCGCGGCCCCTGCCGGACTAACGCGATTCCCCCGCAACTTACGGGGCCGCGAAAGCATGTTTCCCCGCCGAGGCCGGACCTCTCATCATGGGCCCCCATCACCGGAAACAGGTCCGCAGCTACAACATGCCGGGCCACGCCCATGAACTGACTTTTTCCTGCTTCCAAAGACTGCCCCTCCTCAACCGCGACAGCACCCGCCGCTGGTTCCTTGAGGCTCTGGATGCTGCCCGGCGCCGCCGCAATCTGGCCTTATGGGCCTACGTCATCATGCCGGAACACGTCCACGTCATCGTCTGGCCGCGGGAGCCCGCCTACGAAGTGCGGCTCATCCGCACCGCCTTGAAAGTCCCGGTGCAACGAAAAGCCCTGGCATTTTTGCGATCCAATTCACCCGGTTTCCTGGAGCGCTTGCAGGACAAGCAGCCGAATGGCGAAGTGCATTACCGCTTCTGGCAGCGGGGCGGCGGCTACGACCGCAACATCACTGACCCGGCCACGCTGCGGACAATGATCGAGTACATCCACAACAACCCGGTGCGTCGGGGACTCGTCGCCCGGCCGGTGGATTGGCCTTGGTCCAGTGCCCGATTCTACGAAGGGTTCGCGGACACGGTCTTGCGAATGGACCCGCTGCCGCCTCTCGAGGGGGAATGCGGCCGGCGGGGGTGAACATGCTTTCGCGGCCCCATAAGTCCCGGATGATGCGGCGGGTCGCTGGAGGGCCGCGAAAGCATGGCACCCGACGGAAAATGAACCATCCGGCACGGCCTGGCCGCTCACGCCAGAATATCCTTCACCACCACCCCGGACACATCGGTCAGCCGGAAGTCGCGGCCGCTGTAGCGGAACGTCAGCTTCTCATGGTCGATGCCCAGGCAGTGCAGGATCGTGGCGTGCAGGTCGTGGACGTGAACCGGCTTTTCCGCCGCCGCGTAACCGAATTCGTCGGTCGAGCCGTAAATCATGCCGCCCTTGATCCCGCCGCCCGCCAGCCACATTGAGAATCCCTTGGCGTTGTGATCGCGGCCCTTCTGCCCCTCGGATGTCGGCGTTCGGCCGAATTCGCCGCCCCACAGCACCAGCGTCTCGTCGAGCAGGCCGGTTCGTTTCAAGTCGGTCAAGAGGGCCGCGATGGCTTGGTCGGTCTGCTTGGCGTGGTTGCGGTGGTTCAGGATGTCGGCGTGGTCGTCCCAGGGCTGACCGTTGCCATAGTAGATCTGCGTCATCCGCACGCCGCGCTCCGCCAGGCGCCGGGCCATGAGACACGCATTGGCGAACTGGCCGTCGCCGTAAAGCTTCCGCGTGTCGGCCGTTTCCTTGCCGACGTCGAACGCCTCCTGCGCCTCGAACTGCATCCGGAACGCAATTTCCAACGAGGCGATCCGCGCTTCCAGCTGGTCGTCGCCGCCGCGCTCCTTGTCGTGTTCCTGGTTCATCTGCTGCAAGAGGTCGAGCTGCCGCCGTTCGACGCCGCGAGGCACGTTGTGGTTGCTGATGTCCTGAATCAGTTGTTTCGGATCGGTGTTGGAGTTGTTGATGTGCGTGCCCTGGTAGACGCCGGGCAGGAAACTGTTGCTCCACAGCTGCGGGCCGACGACCGGCTGGCCGGGGCAGAACACAACGAAGCCGGGCAGGTTCTGGTTCTCGGAGCCGAGGCCGTAGGTGAGCCACGAGCCGAGGCTGGGCCGGGTCGGCTGTGTCTCGCCGGAATTCATCATGAGCAGCGACGGCTCATGGTTGGGCGTGTTGGTGTGCATCGAACGGACGACGCAAATGTCGTCGATGACCTTGCCCACGTTCGGGAACAGCTCGCTGACTTCGATGCCGCTCTGGCCCTGCTTGCTGAAGGAGAACGGCGACGGCAGCAGCCCGCCGCCCTTGGCGCGGCCGGTCGGCAGGGCGGCGCCTTCGGGGCGCTGGCCTTTGTACTTATCGAGAGCCGGTTTGGGGTCGAAGGTGTCCACCTGCGACGGCCCGCCGTTCATGAACAGGAAGATGACCCGTTTAGCTCGCGGCGGAAACATGGGCGGCTTGGGCGCGAGCGGATTGTCGGCCTTGGGGGCGTCGTCCGCGCGGACAAGCCCTTCGCCGGCCAGCATCGCGGCCAGGCCGAGGGCGCCGAAGCCGCCGCCGATGCGGCAGAGGAGATTGCGGCGGGTGATGCGGTGCTGCGGCGGTAGGAACATGAGGTAGGCCCCCAGGTACGGCGAGGGAGGTATTCTAGGCGGCGGGGAGGCGGACATCGTCTTATCGTACCTGTTATTTCGGCGGAATCCAGCACGATTCTGCTTGCGCGGCCAATTCGCCTTGCCTTACCCGGTCCTTTTCCGCTATACGCCCGCCGGGTTCCTTCTGCAGTTTCTTCTCGACCCTCGACGCGGGGTATGCGCCGATGGAGGACCGGGCAAGGCGCCGGACGCCGCCGCTCCTGATCGCGGTCCTGCTGGTCGGCCTGACTGGCTGCGTCGGTCCCGCGCGCGGACCCGATCCGCTGCTCGGTCAACCGACCGCGCCTCCCGCACCGCCGACGCACACGGACGCCAAGCCAGCCAGTCCCGGTTTCCTCGCCGCCTTCGAGCCTCATGCGGCGCGCGTGGAGGTCCAGCCGCCCGACGCCTTGCGGCCGACGCACACCGAACAGGTGCTGATCGCCACCGTGGTGGATGCGGACGGTCGACCGCTGCCGGGCCGGCGCGTCGATTGGGCCCTCGACGGCCCCGGCGCCATCGTCGCCATCGACGAGCGCGGTCGACTGCTGGAGATGGGTCATAAGACGGATAACCACTCCGCTTTCACGTTCACGGAGCATTTCGAACACGCCGTCCACCGCGACGGCGGCGCCGATTTCACGATCGGCCGCGGCCAAAGCTGGTGCGTCGTTTCCTCGGCGGAAGAAGGTCAGACGCACGTAACCGCGGCCGCCCCGGACGTCGGCGCCGCCGGCGTCAATCGCGTCGTGGCGACGCAGCACTGGGCCGACGCCGATTGGACGCCGCCGGCGCCGTCCGCCGGCCGGCCAGGCGGTCAGCAGTTCCTCGGCGCCGCCGTCTTCCGGCGCGACAGCCGCGTTCCACTGGCCGGTTATTCCGTGCGTTATCGCATCCTGGACGGCCCGCCTGCTCAATTCATGCCGTCGCAACAAGTGGAAGCCGTCGTTGCAACGAGCGGCGACGGCGCCGCCCCCGTTGTGCTGGCCCAGACCGGGCCGCAATCGGGACGCAATCGGATTGGCGTCGAGCTGCTGAGCAAGAGCGGCGAGGTCGTCGCTCGCGGCGAGACCTACGCCGATTGGCAGGGGCCGGACTTATCATTATCGGCGACCTTCCTGCCGACAGCGGCGGTCGGTCAGGAGGCGCCGCTCACCTTGGCCGTGGTCAACGGCGGCCCCGTCGCCTCCCGCCCCGTGACGGTCCGCGTGACAGTCCCCGACGGATGCAAATATGTTCGCTCCGATCCGCCGGCGACGCCGCAGGGCAAAGACCTGGTCTGGATGCTGCCGGCGCCGGGCCGCGACCGGCGGCTGATCCAGGCGGTGTTCCTGCCGGACCAGGTCGGTCCCGTAACGGCGCGGGCCAGTCTCATCACAGAAGACGGCCGGCGCGAGGAGAAAACGGCGGTGTGCCAGGTGACGCCGCCCCCTGCGCCGCAGCTCCAGGTGTGGCCGACGGGGCCGGAAACCGGTCTGGTCGGCGGCCAGGTGACATACCAGGTGCGCGTGCAGAACCAGGGCACGGGGCCGGCGACGAATGTGGTGCTCAAGGCGGCCTTGAGCGGCGGCCTCGTCTATCCGGACGGCGGCGAGAACGTGGAGACGCCGGTAGGCACGCTGGCGGCCGGCGAGTCGCGGACCGTGACCTTGCCGGTGCTGCCGAAGCAGGCCGGGCAGGCGTCGGCCAAGCTGACGGCGATCGGCGACGGCGGCCTGGCGGCGACGGCCGAACGGCCGCTCCGCGTGCGGGACGCCCGATTGACGCTGCGGCTTTCCGCACCGCCGCACGGCTGCATCGGCAGGCCCGCGGCATGGGAATTGGAGGTCTGCAATGTCGGACAGGCGGCGCTGACGCAAACGACGGTGGTCGATTCATTGCCGCCGGAACTGGCCTTCGTCGAGGCGACGGACGGCGGCAGGCTGCAGGGAAGCCAGGTGGTATGGAACGTGGGCGACTTGCCGCCGCAGGGGCGCAAGGTGCTGCACCTGACGACAACCTCGCCGTTGCCGACGCTGCGAGCGGCGAACACGGCGACGGCGACGGCCCGCGCAGCCGGAGATCCGTCGGCGGCCGATGTGCGCGCCCAGGCCAACACGGCCATGGACGTTGTGGGCCTGCCCGCGTTCAAGCTGACCGTGGAAGCCAGCGACGGGCCCGTGGAGGTCGGCGGCAGAACGGCGTACCGGATTCAGGTGAAGAACACTGGAACGATGCCCAGCGATCGCTTGCAGCTCACGGCCCTGATCCCGGCCCAGATGCGCGTCGCCACAGCCTCTGGCCCGACGGCGTACCAGGTGAACGGCGGCCAGCTGACCTTCGCCTCGCTGACCACGCTGCCGCCGGGACAGACGGCGACGTACATCGTGGAGGTCGATGCGCTGCGGCCGGGCGAGGCCCGTTTTCGAGCGGAATTGACCACCGCCGCGTTGCGCGAGCCGGTCGTCAAGGAAGAAAGCACGAACGTTCGCTGAAAGTCGCCCTTGGTCGGCCCCCGGCTCACCCATCGGTGCGCCCGGGGGACGCCGCCGATGCCTATTTCTCCCTCTGGAACAGCATCTGCGACATGAGATACAGATCATTTTTCCACACCGGCCATTCGTGCGCGCCGGAATCCACATGCCAGACATGCGGTATCTTCTTCTCGTCCAGGGAGTCCTGGAACGCCTTGCTGGCGCCCATCAAGTTGTCCTTGTCGCCGCAAGACACCCAGAGCAATCGCAGCTTCTTGGCCGCGTCGTCGGGGTCGCGGATCAGGTCGCCCTGCCGTCCGAAGATGGCGGAGGAAAAGCCGCCGACCGAGGCGAATGTGTCGAGGTGCTTAAGGCCGATACCCAGCGCCTGGCCGCCGCCCATCGACAGGCCGGCCAGGGCGCGATGCTCGGCGTCCTTCTGCACCGGATAATGCGACTCGACATAGGGGATGATATCCCCCATGAGGTCGGATTCGAAGAGGTCGGTCCGGCCAGGCGCTCCCGGGAATGCGCCCATCGGCGACTGCGGCGGCAGGACGCGGTTGATCGCCTCGGCGATCTGTTTCTCGCTCAACGCCCCCTTGTTGTCCTTGTCGGCTTCCTTGAACAACTCCTTTACGGCGGCGACAAGCTGGTCTTCCGTCACTTGGCCGTCTTTCTCGACGCCGGCGCGCTTCATGAGGGCGCCGGCCAAGACGGCGGCCGGACCCGGCGGCCGGGCGAAGCCGTTGGGCATCACCACGATCATCGGCGCGATTTTCTTGTCGGCGTAAAGATTGTCCAGGATGGCGTCGGCCGACCCCTTCCGAGTCCAGCCGGTTTCATCGTCGCCGGCGCCGTGCAGCAGGTAGAGGACGGGATAAACGGCGTCCTTGGAATAGCCTGGCGGCGTGTAGACGACCATTTTGCGCTTGCCGCCGACTGCCTTGGAATCGTACTCTACCGTCTCGATCTTGCCGTGCTCGATGGCGTCGCGGCGGGCGTCGAAGCCCGGCGAAGGCGGCGCCGGCGTGGCCGGCGGATCGGCGCACAGCAGGGTCGGAAGGAACAGGAACATTCCCGCTCCGGAAAACAAGCCGACAGATCGATTCATGGTCGTCTCCACTGAAAAAGGCGATCCGGCGCTTCTTCCAGCGCTCGGGGTGCGCAACTCTGCTGAGCCTTTTATACGGCGAGCCATGAAAAGAAGATGAGAGGCGTCCCCTGCGTCCACGGTTGGCAAGCCGTCTCCAAATGAGCTAGGCGTCAGCGGGGAGCGGCGACAAGCCTCCCATCCACTCTTCGGACTTTTCCGGTGTCGCCTCCTTGACCCGGCCCCGCCAAGCGATTACGATGCTTGGTTAGTAAACGCAACCCGCCTGCCGCCCACTTGCCGCTGCCCGCCGACCAACCCGCCGAACGCCCACGACTTCGATCTTCAGGGGAGTTCACACCCATGCCGAACCGCCTCTCCATCGCGGGGACGCCGCGTATTGTCGCGGCCTGTCTGCTCGCTTTCGGCGCCGTCCTCTCCGCCCGCGCCCAGCAGCCGGTTCTCGATTCCACTTATCCCGCGCCGCGGTTCGTCAGCATCACGCCGGCCGGCGCCAAGGCAGGGACCACCGTGGAAGCAACGGTCGCCGGCGTCGATTTCGACGAGCCGGAAAAGCTCCTCTTCAGCGCTCCCGGCTTTAAGGCCGATCTCGTCCCGCCGCCCCCGCCCGATCCCAAGGCGCCGCCGCAACCGCAGCAGCCGAAAGAGCCGAACGTTCCGACCACCGCCGTGTTCAAGATCACGGTCCCGGCCGACGCTCCACTGGGCATCACGGACGTCCGTTTCGCCGGCAAGTGGGGCGTCAGCAACCCGCGCGCGTTCGTCGTCGGCGATCTGCCGGAGGTCATGGAAAAGGAGCCGAACAACGACGTTCCCGAGGCGCAGCGCGTCGAGCTGAACAGCACGATCAACGGCACGATGGGCAACGCCGTCGACGTGGATTATTTCGTATTCACGGGCAAGAAGGGCCAGCGCCTCCTCGCCAGCTGCCTGGCGTCCTCCATCGACAGCCGCTTCTTGCCGGAAGTGGAGATTTACGACAATAAAAGCCACTTTCTGGCGTCCGGCCGCAACTACGACGGCAACGACGCCCTGGCTGACTGCACCCTTCCGGACGACGGCGATTATTACGTCCGCCTCTTCGAGTTCACGCACACCGCCAACATCCCCGGCGGCCCGTCGGAGTACTTTTACCGCCTCACGATTTCTACCACGCCTTGGATCGATGCGATCTTTCCGGCCGTGGTGGAGCCGGGCAAGCCGACGCCGGTGACCATCTACGGCCGCAACCTGCCCGGCGGTCAGCCCGATCCGCAGGCCGTGCAGGACGGCCGCGTGCTGGAGAAATTGACCGCGACTATCACAGCGCCGACCGATCCGGCGGCGCTTGACCGTCTCGTTTTCGGCGGCCGCATCCTGCCCAACGCCTCCGGCCTGGAAGGCTTTGAGTACCGCGTCCACGGCCCGGCGGGGGCGTCCAATCCGTTCCTGATGACGATCGCCCGCAATCCTGTCGTACTCGACAACGGCGCCAATGAAACGATGGAGACGGCCCAGGACGTGCCTCTGCCCTGCGAAATCGCCGGCCGGTTCGAGAAGATCCACGACCGCGACTGGTACTCCTTCATCGCCAAGAAGGGAGATGCCTATGATATCGAACTCCAAAGCAATCGCCTCGGAGCGCCGACATTGACCTTTCTCGTCGTGCGCGACGCGGCCAAGAACACGCTGTACGAGTCGCCGCCGGACAACCCGGACACGTTCAGCACCAAGTTCTTCACGCGCTGCGAGGATCCCGCGGTTTACCGCTTCACGGCGCCGGCCGACGGCAAATTCTATGTGCAGGCCGGCAGCGCCCTGGCCGACAGCGAGGCCGGACCGCGGCAGTATTACCGCCTCCGCATCGCGCCGGATCAGCCCGACTTCCAGATCGTCGTGACCCCCAGCACGAACACGAAGCCAGCGAGCTGCACGCTCTTCCAGGGCGGCAGCGATTCGTTCAACGTGTACGCCTGGCGGCGCGACGGCTTCGCCGGCGATATCAATCTGACCGTCGAGGGTCTGCCGCCCGGCGTGACCTGCCCGCCGCAGACGCTTGGCGGCGGCGCCCGCGCGATGCAGATGGTACTGACGGCCGCCCCGGATGCGGCCGCCTGGACCGGCGAGATCAAGGTCAAGGGCACGGCGACAATCAAGGGCCAACCCGTGGTGCGCGAGGCCCGCGCCGGCGGTCCGACCTGGCCGTCGCCGCAGCCGCAGCAGCCCATGCCGCTGGCCGGCCGCGTCGAGCGCTCGCTGGCCCTGGCCGTGCGGCCGGACAAGGCGCCCTGGAGCATCGCGCCGGCCATCGACAACGCCGTTCTGCTGCAA
>DATKHW010000253.1:0-8150 GCA_035546275.1 Gemmataceae bacterium | reverse complement strand
AAGCGATGAGCGGGCTGGCTTTCGGCCCCGACGGCCGATTTCTGGCGGCGTGGTCGAACCATGCCGTCTTCGTCTGGGATTCGCAATCGGACCATACTCCCATCCAGTTGCCCCACCTTCCGGTCGGCTGTAGCTTCAGCCCCGACGGCCGGCAGGTTGCGATCTGCACGGACGGCAAGGTGCACGTGTTCGAGCTTCCTTCGGGGCAAGAGCGGCTGGCGTTCTCGATGGGTTTCGGCAGCTGTCCTATTGCATTCAGTCCAGACGGCCGTCTGCTGGCGGGCGATTCTCCCTGGAATTCCTCCGCCGTTCGCATTTACGACGTCCAAACCGGCCGCCTCTATCGCGAACTGACCTTGCCCCAAACGAATACGGCCTCCGCGCCGAGCTGGCACGCCGACGGCGAACGGCTGGCGGTCGGCGGCGTGAACGGTCGGGTATACCTTTTCCACATTCCGGATCGGCGGTTGCTGGGCGTCCTGGAAGGGCATGCCCAGGACGTGACCGAGGCGGTGTTCACCGGGGACGGCGATCACCTGCTGAGCCACTCCTGGGACGGCACGTTCCGTTTGTGGGAGGTTGCGACGGGCCGGCAGCTGCTGTCGCGCCCGGGGCACATTGAAATTGATATCCACCCCGGCAGCGCTCGTCTGGGTTTCGTCATCGACCGCAACCGGGGCGTCCAGTTCTACGATTTGGTGGACGGCGGCGAGTACCGCACCCTGGTCAGCGACCTGGGCCCGGCGCAGGGTGCGTATCGCAGCGTGGAGTTTGGCTCCGACGGCCGTCTCGTGGCGGCGGCGATGGACGACGGCGTGCGCCTGTGGGAGTTGCCCAGCGGCCGGGAGGCGGCGCTCCTGCAGGTGCTCCAATGCAATTCGCTGGCCTTCACTCCCGACGGTCGGGCGCTCCTCACGTGCGGCCCCGGCGCCGGCTTCCAGCGCTGGCCGCTGGACCCGGACCCCGCCGACCCCAACGGGCTGGTGATCGGCCGGCCCCGCACGCTGAATTTGCCCGTCGCGCCGGGCGGCTTCCGTCTCACGCCGGATGGAAGCGTCGCCGTCCTGGCCGGAGGACAACCGCGCAGCGTCGTGCTTTTCGACATGGCGTCCGAACAGCCGCGGCCTTTCCTCATGGACCATCCCAGCGTATCGAGCGTCAGCATTGCTGCGGACGGCCGATGGGCCGCCTCCAGCGGCTGGCACTCCGCCGTCCAGCGAGTCTGGGATGCGCACACCGGCCGCATGGTCAAGGAATTCCATTTGGGCGACACCACGGCTGCCTTTTGCAGCCCCGACGGCCGATGGATCATCACTTCGACGCCCGACGAGTATTGTTTCTGGGACGTGGAGACGTGGCAGGCCGGTTGGCGAATTCCGCGCGAGCAGGAGCCGTACCCCGGGCTGCTCGCCTTCACTCAGGATGGACGAATCATGGCGGTGGAGTTGAAACCGGGCGTTTTCGGCTTGCTGGACTGGCAAACCGGCCGCATCCTGGCCCGGCTGGAAGACCCCACCCACGACCGTTCCTCTTACCTCAGTTTCAGCCCGGACGGCTGTGTGCTGGCCACGAACAATGGGTACGACAAGGCCGTCCACCTGTGGGACCTGCGGCGCATCCGCGAACGCCTGGCGGCGATGGGGCTGGCCGGCGACTGGCCCGCGTATCCGCCTGCACCTCCGTCGCCGCCGCCGCTTCACCTCCGGATGGAGGACGGCTCTCCGGCGGCGGGGCCTCTGCCTGTTGTGGCGCTTACGCCCAAACAGCCGGTCCACCGCGCCGCGACGCCGCAGCAGATTCAGGACTGGATCGGACGCCTGGGCGGCGACGACGCCAAGGCGAGCACGGAGGCGGCTGCGGCGCTGGTGGACGTCGGCCCGCCCGCCGTGGATGCTCTCAAGAAGACCGCTTCCGGCGCCGACGGGAAGCTGTCGCGGCGGGCCGGGGAGGTCCTGGACCAAATCGCCGTCGCCGAGGCGCTGGCCCCGACGCGCATCCACTTGAAGCTCCGCAATGCTTCCGTCGCCGACGCCGTCGCCGCTCTGGCCGGCCAGTCCGCCGCCCGCGTGGAATACAGCGCGACGGCGGAACCCGGCGACGCGCCGAAGAACATCACTCTGGAACTCGACAATGTGCCTTTTTGGGAAGCGATCGACCGGCTTTGCGAGGCCGGCGACCTATCATTCGGCTTCGCTCCGGGCCGGGGCCTGCGCTTGAGCGATGGGCCGCGCGCCCACAAGGAAATCTTCGCCGACGCCGGCCCGTTTCGCGTTCAGGCCGGGCAATGGCTGTTCAACCGCACGGTGACCCTCAGCGGCAAGGAACCGGCGACGACCGAGTTCCTCAACCTAAACCTGATGCTTCTTGGCGATCCGAGCGCCGCCGTGGTAAACCTGGAAGTCCCCTCTCTTCTGGAGGCCGAGGACGACGGCGGCCAGTCGCGGTTAATCGACCGCGCGCAAGGAGCGCCTCCTGGGTATCCTTCGGGGATCGGCGATCCGGGGGCTGTGCTTTTCGGCCAACTTCGCACCCTGCAACTGAAGCCGTCGGAGCGTCGCGGCGGCGTGCTGAAGCGCCTCAAAGGCGTGCTGCCGGTGGAGGTGATGACCGACCGCCGCGACCTGGCGACGGCCGCCGACGTCGGCAAGGCGCAGGGCAAAACTTTCGCCGGAGTGGGCGGGCAGCTGCGGGTTCACAGCGTTCAGGTCTTCGCCAACGGCTCGCCAGGCCAGCAAGCGGCGATGATCCTGTTCTCGATGGACGGCGGGCCGGATTGGTCCTACAACGCCGCGGCGATGAGCTTCGAGCTGACGGACGCGGCGGGTCTGCGAATTCGGCCGACGTGGGTCAACCCAAGTATGGGCGGCCCCGTGCGCCGCCGGCCGGGGCCCGCAGAGCTGGCGGCGTTCAGCGCCGCCCCGGCCGCCGGCTGGCCTGCCGCGTTGCCCTGGGCCGGCTTGGCGCTGAACCCTTCACCGGCGGAGCACGGCTGGACCGGCAACTTGCAATTCATGGTTCCGGATAACATCGATCTCTCGACGTGCAAGCTCACGGTCTACCGCTATCGCCGCGTGCGCACCGAGCTGCCGTTCGAGTTCCACGACCTGCCGCTGCCCTGACCGGCAGGGTCCAACAGAAATTGAGGAAATCGTCATGGCCCAGGTGAAATCGGCGGCCGAGTGGATGGCGGAGCGGCGCCTCGGATTGGCGGAAGTGGTCGCGGCGTCGGGATTGGACGACCGCGTCGCCGCGGCGATCGTGGCCGGTCGCTATACGCCCAGCCCCGAGCAGCGCCGCCGTCTCGCTGCGGCTCTCGGCGTCGCGCCGGAGCAGGTCGCATGGGGACACACGGCGGAAGTCCAGCACGTGTACGGCCACGGCCCGCAGTTCGGCCGCAGTCCATGAAGGAGAAAAGGGATGGCGGATACACCAAAAGCGATCGATCAGCTCTGCGCCGAGCGCGGCTTCGACGCCCGGCAGCTGGCCGAACGTTCGGGCGTGGATGAACAGCGCGTCGCGGCCATCGTGCTGGGCCGCTGGACGCCGAGTCCCCAGGAGCGCGACGCCGTCGCCGCCGTCTTCGGCCTGACGCGCGACCAAATCGCCTGGGGCCACAAAACGCCGATCCAGCACCTTTACGGGCATGGACCAGGCTGAACGGGGGGAGGAACCCAAGTCGTGTCGGCCCTGTCAGGTAGCGCTAGCCGCCATCGCATCGGCGTCGAGTCGCAACGTGACGTCGTGTTGCGCTTCCAGGCTGGCGGAGAGACCGAGGCGAAAAGTGGTCAGCCCGACCTTGATGCGGTCGCCGTCGCGCAGCCGAAACGGCCCCGACAGGGCCTCCAGGCAATGGTCGGCTATTAGGCAAGCGGCGCGTTGGCCGATTTTCATCCCATTGACGCAGGTGCCGTTCCGGCTGCCCAGGTCGCGGATCGTTGCGTCGCCGGGGCGAAGGTCGATAAGGCAATGCGCCCGCGAAACGTCCCAGTGCATCGGATCGTTCGGCAACCTGACATCGCAGCGCTTGGATCGGCCGATTAGGACCTGGCCGGCGCCGCGGACCCGGTAGCGTTCCCCTTTTTGGGGGCCCTCAACGATTTCAAGCGTAATAGTGGACGCCATGACAGTACTCTCCGTTGTGTTTCATCCGATCCGGGGCTGCGATTCCCCTTCTTGCCTTCCCATACGCCACGGATCGTCGTTCGTGACAACCAGGCCACGCGCCGCCGGCGCGACGCCGAGCAATACGGTCCGCGGCGGACGATTCTTACACTTGCGGCGGACGAAAAATCGGCACCGGGCCGGGCGCCGAGCGCAGCACCTTGTCGGCGACGCTGCCCAGGAGGTTGCGCTGCAACCCGCCGCGCAGCCCGCACCAGCGCTTGACGCCCCGGTCGGTCGGCTCCTAAACTACCTGCGGCTCGTTGATCTTTCTGCCCGCACCGAGACCCCGATGCTCTTGCCTCATCCAGCCGCGTCCCGCCCTGGCTTCACCTGAGTCTCGACCCGCCTCGCATCGGCGTGACCGGGCCTCGCTCCCTTTCGCATCCTCCGACGCTTCCCGCGTCCTCCGCGCCGCGGATCGACCCGACACGCCGCTTTCGCGCCCGGCGGAAGTCCGTGTTGTGGTCACAACCCCGATCCCTGGCAACGGAGATTCCCGCGATGACGCCGCATCGTTTGTGCATAGCCGTCCTCCTGCTCGTCTTGCTTCCGGCCGTCGGCTGCGTCCACGCCGAGGCGCCGGCCGACGTTCGCTCGCGCACATTCCAGTTCACCTACGCCGCCGTCGTGACCGGCCTGAAACCGGACCAGCCGGCTCGCATCTGGCTGCCCATCGCCCATTCCGGCGACGACCAGGTCGCATCGATCGTCGCCAAGGAGCTGCCGGCCGAGGGCAAAATCGGCCGCGACGCCGACTACGGGAACGAATACCTCTATCTCGACGCCAAAGCGGATGCAGACGGTAAGGTTCCTCTCAAAATCGTCTATAAGGCGACGCGCCGCGAGCTGAAGGGCGACGGCGGCAAGGAGGTGAAAGAGAGCGCCGACCTGCTGGCTCGTTATCTCCGGGCCGACGCCAAAGTGCCGATCGACGGCAAGCCGCTGGACATGCTCCGGGGCAAGGACGTGCCGAAGGACCAGCTTGCCGTCGCGCGGGTCATCTACGACGCGATCGACGACAGTCTCAAGTACGGCAAGGACAAGCCGGGCTGGGGCGAGGGCGATTCGGTATGGGCCTGCGACAACCGGACCGGCAACTGCACCGACTTCCACAGTCTGTTCATGACGCTGGCCCGGTCGCGCGGCATCCCCGCCAAATTCGAGATCGGCTTCCCGATTCCCGACAAGCACGGCGCCGGCGACGTGGCGGGCTATCACTGCTGGGCCAAGTTCCGGCCGGAGGGCAAGGGCTGGTTTCCCGTGGATATTTCGGAGGCGAATAAACATCCAGAGATGCGCGATTATTACTTCGGCAATCTGACCGAGAACCGCCTGGCGTTCACCACGGGCCGCGACCTGACGTTGGCTCCCAAGCAGGACGGCGGGCCGGTCAATTTCCTCATCTACCCCTACGTCGAAGTGGACGGCAAAGTCTGGCCGCAGGACAAGATCGAGAAGAAATTCACCTACCAGGATGAATAGAGTCCCCCCTCGCAAGCGGCCTTGGAGCCCTCGTTCCCAGGCTCTGCCTGGGAACGCGCTGCCCGGCAGGCTCTGCCTGCCGAGTCATGCAGGCATGAGGCAGAGCCTCGCCAGCTGTGCGCTGCCAGGCAGAGCCTGGGAGCGAGGAGGCGGCCGCCAGGATGAATAGAGTCGCCGCGTCGCAAGCGGTCTGTCCCGCTGGTATCGGTTTTGCTACCTTCTCCGCTGCGCCCGCAGACCTGGAAAGGAGGGGGTGAAACCATGTCCGCTTGCACGCTGCGTCTTTTCGCCGGCCTTGCCGTTTCTGTCGCATTCGTTTCCGGCTTGTCGGCCGCCGAACCCGCCAGGGACGATGCGGTCAAGGACGCGCTGCTTACATTGCAGGGGCCGCGCGACGCCGTCTACAGCGTGGCCTTCGACGCCGACGGAGGACGCATCGCCTCCGCCAGCAAGGACGGTCTGGTCAAGGTCTGGGACGCCCGCACCGGGCAGGACGTGTCCTCATGCAAGGGCCACGACGCCGCCGCGCTGCGTCTGACGTTCAGCCCCGACGGCAAGACGCTGGCCTCGGCCGGGCAGGACAAGACGATCCGTCTGTGGGACCCGGCCGCGGGCAAGGAGCTGCGGAAGTTCACGGGCTGTCAGAACATGATCTGCGGCGTCGCATTCAGCCCCGACGGCAAACGCCTGGCCGGCGCCAGCGCCGACAAGACGGTCCGACTGTGGGACGTGGAGACGGGGCAGGAAATTCGGACGTTGAAGGGACACACGAGCGAGGTGTGGAGCGTTGCGTTCAGCCCCGACGGCGGGCGCATCGCCTCGGCCGGCAAGGACGGCACGATCCACGTCTGGGACGCCCAAAGCGGCGCCGAGCAGCTGGTCCTCAAGGGGCACACTTCGGAGGTCTTTACGGTGGTGTTCCGCCCGGACGGCAAGCAGCTCGCCTCGGCCGGCGCGGACGAGACGGTGCGCGTGTGGGACGCCCAGACGGGCGAGCTGCAAAACGTCTTCAAGGGACATAAAGGGGCTGTTTACACGGTTTCTTACGATCCGGACGGCAAGCGGCTGGCGTCGTCCGGCGCCGACCACACGACGCGCATCTGGGACGCGGCCGCCGGGACGGAGCTGGCTCGTCTGGCGGGACACAAGGGCGACGACTTCGCCGTGGCGTTCAGCCCCGACGGCAGTCGGCTCGCCACCGGCTCCGCGGATCACACCGTCAAGGTGTGGGACGCGACGCCGGCCAAGGAAGTCAGCCGCGGCGAGGGCAAATAAATCGTCTCCAAGAGTTGCGCGGCCCGCGCCGCCCCGGTTACGAGGGGACGACGAAACGGCGGCGTTGCCATAGCATCCCAAATAGCGGCCCCGTGGGCCCGCAGTCCGTGGAGACGTGGATGGCATCTACCCTGCTCGACAAGCGCGAGCCGCGCATCCGCTCGATGTTCGCCGACATCGCGCGGAGATACGACCTGCTGAATCACCTGCTCAGCCTGAACATCGACCGCTACTGGCGCTGGCGCGCCACGCGCCTGGCGCCGCCGATTGGCGACGGTCCCATTCTGGACGTCTGCACCGGCACCGGCGATTTGGCCCTGGCTTACGACAAGGCGGCGCGCGGGCGCGCGCCGATCATTGGCGCGGATTTCTGCATGCCGATGCTGCAACCGGCGCGCGAAAAGGCCGGCCGACGCCATGCCGCCGACCGCGTCCGCTTCCTAGAAGCGGATACGCAGCAGCTGCCGTTTCCCGACGACCTCTTCGAACTCGTGACAGTAGCGTTCGGCCTGCGGAACGTGGCGGATACGGATCGCGGCATTGCGGAAATGGTGCGGGTGACGCGCCCCGGCGGGCGGGTCGCGATCCTGGAGTTTTCGCAGCCGCGGCACTGGCTGTTCGGTCCGCTGTATCGGTTTTATTTCCGGCGCATTCTGCCGCTCGTTGGTCAGCTGGTGTCGCGCAGCCGCGACAATGCGTACAGCTATCTGCCGGCCAGCGTGATGCAGTTCCCGGACGGCGAGGCGTTGGCGGAGAAGCTGCGTGGGCACGGCTTGGTTGAAGTGAAATGGCATCCGCTGACGTTTGGGATCGCGACGCTCTACGTTGGGAAGAAGGCGGTCAGCGCGTCTCCAGCGTGAATTCGGGATGACCGCGCACGTCCTGTTGCTGCGAGAGTCGAAAGGCCTTTCCGAATACGGCGGACTTTAGCCATCCGTCTTGTTTGCGCGTGGCGGCGTAACCCTTGGCCGTGCGGCGAAGGATTTGAAACGTTAAGGGCTCACGGCGCGCGTCCACCAGCCAATACTCCCGGATACCGGCCTCCCAGTAGGCCTGACGCAGCAGCACCAAGTCCTTCCGCGTCGAGCTATTACTTACCACCTCCAGCACCATGTCGGGGAAGCCCTGCAATTCCACATAGCCGCCCTGCTTCCCTTCCAGGAGCCTTACACGATTCGAGTCCAAGGAGTCGTTGGACAAAAAGGTGGCATCCGGCTTGCCGCTTATGT
>DATKHW010000252.1:0-3499 GCA_035546275.1 Gemmataceae bacterium | reverse complement strand
CGGCTTCACCAGCACCGACGCCTCGGTCTTGAAGGTCGGCGGCAGCCTGAGCATTGGGCCGGATTCCCAGGGGGTGTACAATTTCGGCGCCTCGGTCCTGACCGTGGGCGGCGACCTCATGCAGGGCGCCGGCGGCTCTCTGTACAACGGCGCGTCGACCACCGACGATGCGACCCTCACGGTCGGCGGAAACGTCGGCTTGGCCGCCGGTGGGTTCCTGTACGACTACGGGACGTCGGTCCTTACCGTGACGGGCGATTTGACGATGGGCGCGGGCAGCTATTTCGCGGACTACGGCGTGATGTCCGTGAGCGGCGTCTTCGATCCAGGTTCGGGGGTCGCCGGCAGCAACGATCAGGTGGGCGGCGTCTTCAATGCGGAGCCGGGAAGCAGCGTGACGACCGACGCCGCGACCTGGGAAGTGCTGGCGGGCGGCAGCCTGAACGTGGAGAAGGGCGCCGCCCTCAACGTCCCTTCCGGGGGCGAGCTATTGGTGGACTCCGGCGGCAGCGCCGGAGTTCAGGGCGCCCTGACGGTGGAGAACGGCGACCTGGACGTTTTCGGCGCCCTGAGCGCGCCCTTGGGCAGCGTCCTGGTCGTGGAGCAGGGCGGTCAGCTCCGGCTGGAAAACGGCGCCCAAGCGAGCGTCGACGGTACCCTGCTGGAATGGGCGAACCCCGCCGATATCAATACGATCACGCCGCTGGGAAGCAACCAGCTGGACGCCGTCGCCCAGACCATGGTCGGCGGCAGCCTTGTCGCCCTGCCTGGCGTCTTCACCTACACCCCGGCGAGCGGGACGGAGCTTGCGGCCGGGCCGCATCAGGCCCTAAACGTCGTGTTCAAGCCCAACGACGCCGCTTACGCCGGCGCCGCCGCCACGGTGTTCATCAACGTCCTGTCCGGTCCGCTCACGCCCACGCTGACCCTGAACCCAGTGAACATCACCTACGGAACCGCCCTGGCCAACGGCCAGCTGAGCGGCACGGCCGTGGTAACGATCAATAACCAGACGGTGGACGTGGCCGGCGTGTTCTCTTACACCAGCGTGGCCGGCGCCGTCCTGAACGCCGGCGCCGGTCAGAGCGAGGCGGTGACATTCACCCCCTTCGATACCACGGATTACACCGTCGCTTACGGAACGGCGATCGTCAATGTCGCCAAAGCGAACCAGACCATCACGGTGACGCAGGCCGCCCCCGGCAGCGCCGTTTACGGCACGAGCTTCAGCGTGGCCGCCGTCTCCTCGTCCGGCCTGCCGGTGTCGATCGGCGTCAGCGGGGCCGGCGCGCTCGGCAGCGGCGGGTCCGGCTCGGCCGTGGTTTTGATGACCAGCGGGACGGGCTTGGCCGTCGTGACTTTCACCCAGGCCGGCGACGCCAATCACAACCCAGCCGCGGTGGTGGTGGAGGACGTGACCGCCCAGAAAGCGAACCAGACGATTACGGTTACCCAGCAGCTCCCCGGCAGCGCTGTTTACGGCGGCAGCTTCACCGTGGCCGCCGTCTCCTCGTCCGGCTTGCCGGTGTCGATCGCGGCCAGCGGCGCTGGCTCTGGCGCCGGCAGCGGCTCGGCGAGCATCCACATGACCAGCGGCACGGGCACAGCCGTCGTGACCTTCAGCCAGGCCGGCGACGCCAATCACAACCCGGCCGCGGGGGTGGTGGAGGACGTGACCGCCCAGAAGGCGACGCCGACGGTCGCCTGGAACAATCCGGCCCCCATCCCTTATTTCACGCCGCTCGGCGGCGCCCAGCTGGACGCCACGGCCAATGTGTCCGGGACGTTCGTGTACGCGCCGGCGGCCGGGACGTTGCTGTCGGCTGGGACTCATACCTTGTCGGCGACGTTCACGCCGACCGACGGCGCCGACTACTCCAGCGCGACGGCGACGGTGCAGGTCGTGGTGCTAGGCCCCGGCGTCACGGTCGTCGGCTCGCAGCTCTACTACGTCGCGGGAAGCAAAAGCGGCTGCGACCAACTCCAGATCGACCCGGTCGGCGCCAGCGGTACGGGCAGCACGGGGGTAAAAGTCAACGGGGTCGCGTACAAACAAGCTTTCACGACGATCTCTATCTACTTGCAAAACGGCAACGCCGACGTTCGGATGGCGCGCAGCCTGACCATCAACGCCGTCGTCGGGGGCGGCAACGGCAACGACGACATCCGGCTGGGCGCCGGCCGCAACAGCGTGACGCTGGGCAACGGCAACGACAATGTTTGGCTCGGCAAGAGCAGCGGCGACACGGTGACGCTGGGCAACGGCAATGACAACGTCTGGCTCGGCGACGGCAGCGGCGACAGCGTGACGCTGGGCAATGGCAACGACGACGTCCGCATCGGCAAGGGCAGCGATCAGGTCGTGGTCCTGGGCAACGGCAACGACGACGTCTGGCTCGGCGCCGGCAGCGAGGACAGCGTGACGCTGGGCAAGGGCCGCGGCGACGTCCGCATCGGCGACGGCAGCGACAACACCGTGACCGTGCCGGCGGCGGGCAAACGCCGCGACCACATCCGCTTCGGCCGCGGCAGCAACAACACGATCAAATAGCGCGGCGGCGCCTGATCCTCCAAGGGGACGAGCGGCCGGCGTGAGGCGGCGGGTGTAGCATGATGTCAGCAATGACCTCCTGCATCCGCCGGCTCCCGCCGGCCGTTCGCCGGAAGACCCCCTTGCGAGGATCCTCTCATGCGACGACGGTATGCTTTCCTGGCCATCCCGCTGCTGGCCGCCGGCTGCACCAGCAACGACGCCAAGCGCGCCGAGGCGCCGCCGCAGGTTCCGGCGGTGCGCTCGGCCGAATGCCGCTGGGCGGCCGGCCCCATCAAGCTCGACGGCGCCCTCGACGAGCCGGCCTGGGGCAAAGCCCAGCCGCTCAGCGACTTCGCCGTCTTCTGGCAGAATCGCAAGCCGAAAACCGCCACGACCGCCCGCCTTCTCTGGGACGACGACGCCTTCTATTTTTCCGCCGAGATGGAGGACGCCGATCTGTTCGCCGTCGTCAAGGAACACAACGGCATGACGTGGTACGACGACGTGATCGAGCTGTTCGTCAAGCCGTCGGCGGAAAAACTGCCCTATTACGAGTTCCAGGTCAACGCGGCCAACACGGACCTGGAGCTGTTCTTCCCGTCGCGCGGCGCCGGCGGTTACGGCCGATTCGCCCCGCTGAGCAAGCTCGGCATGGAGTCGGCCGTCCACCTCGACGGCACGCTCAACCACTGGGAAGACGTGGATAAAGGATGGGTGGTCGAAGGCCGCATTCCGTGGACGGCGTTCCAGGCGACCGGCGGCCGGCCGAAGCCCGGCGACAAGTGGCGCTTCGCCCTTTGCCGCTACGATTACTCGGCGACTTTGGATCATCCGGAGCTGTCGTCCACGGCGCCGCTGACGCAGTCGGATTTCCACCGCTATGAGGATTACGGCGAGCTGACGTTCGTGGGGAAGTGAACCCACCACCACGAGCACGCAGCGCCAGCAAGTGATCTCCGGCACTTG
>DATKHW010000251.1:0-4491 GCA_035546275.1 Gemmataceae bacterium | reverse complement strand
GGCTGCTGCCCATCCGCCAGTTAGACCAGCGCGTCGGGCTCGCCCGAGCCTTCGCCGACGCCCTGGAGGACCCCCGCGACCCCGACCTCACCGACCACAGTTTCCGGGAGATGGTCCAGTCCCGAGTCTACGGCATCCTCGCCGGCTACGGGGACCAGAACGACCACGACATGCTTGCGCGCGTCGGTCGCCTCGACGAATGGCACTAGCATAATAGTATTTCGGCCGATTTTGCGGCAGCTTGGCGACGGCTCGGGGTTGCATCAGGCGGGCGCCATGCTTTGGCCGCCGTTTCCGCGCCAGCGGCTCCCAGCGGCCGGGGCGGTCGCCGACGCGGTGGTACGCAAAGGTCGTCAGCATCACGCCGATCAACCGCGCCCGCTCCTCCGGCCGCGCCGCCTCGATCTTGGGGGCGAACGCCGTCACAACCTGCTTGGCCCCCTTGAAGCCGATCTTACGAGGCTCCACGTCGTTTTCGCTGGCCGCGACGGCCATGACCGTGCGGAGCAAGTTGTACGCCAGCAGGTGCGCCCAGATCTGCTTGCGCACCATCTCGGGCGTCTTGCAGCGCAGCACGTCCATCTGCATCGTCGACTTGATCGAGCGGATGTCCACCTCGCAGTCCCACCTCCGCTCGTACAGGTCGGCGATCTGACCGCCGCCGATCGACTCGTCGAGGATCGTGGGGACTACCTCGAACCGCTCGGCGCGGTTGTCCTCGTCGCGGGCGTCGATGCTCACCTGCCGCATCAGGATGCTCTTGGGGTAGGTGCGGTACTGCTCCCCCTTCATGCCGTGCGCCTTGTTCGGGCGCTGCCAGACGATGAGGTCGCCGTCGGGCCCGCCGCGCACCGTCCGGGTCCCCACGCGCTGGGCCGCGGCGCGTGACGACGTCGATGCCGCGCTGGCGCAGCTCGCACACCAGGAAGTAGTTGTCGAACAGGGCGTCCGCGACGACCACGTCGCCGGGCTTGAGCGCGTCGTACATCTGCCGCAAGAGCGTGGTCTCGCCCGTGCCCTTTCCGGCGTACGGCGCGACGGCCAGGTCGTGGCAGGCGCCCGTGGCCAGCGACAGCGGCGCCGCGACCCGGGCCAGCGGGAAGCCGATGCCCGGCTTCTGGTTGTAGACCTGCGGGTAGGCCGCCTGGTTCTGTGGGGCGTCGGGCATGGAGACGTGGGAGCCGTCGGCGATGAACACGTCCCGCCCGTTCCACTTCCACCCGCCGGGGGGGTCGGCCTGTAACTGCTGGGCGGTCCGCCGGGCCAAGGTGCGCAGGACGCCGGCGGGGAGGCGGGCGCGGGCGTTGCAGTAGCTGGCGGTGTTCGGCGAACACACCGCGAGGCCCGAAGCGGCGCGGTGGGCGATGATCCGGGACACGGCATCCCGGCAACTGTGGTCGTCGCTGATGGCCTGGCTGAGGAAGCCCCAGATAGTGGCAGCGGGCTGAACAGCCTTTCGCGGTACGTGACGCCGTGCGCGCGTCGAGGGCGTCGAGGATGCTGCGTTCGGTCAAGGAGTCGGCGAAGGGCAGTCCCTGGTCGCGCGCGAAGCGGGCGCGGACCTCCTCCAGGATAGTCATGGGGTCTCGAGTGTCTGGGACGGGAGTGGTGCGGATTTAACAAGCGCCGCGCCGAGCCCGGCCCGGACAAAGGCGCATGAGCGGGAAACGCGTCCCACCTTCATTGTACCCGGTACGGCCTGCCTACCCTCTTCGTCTGCAACCTCATCAGCTGCCAGCCCTTGCATTTAACCTAGTGCCATTCGTCGATGAAACCGACGCGCGCCAAGCCACCCGCCACGACCTCGGCCGCCCCGCCCCGCGGGGGCGGCAGCCCGCTCCGCTCGCGGCTTCACGCCATCAGCGGTCATCGAGGTAGGCCGCGGCCTTCAGCAGGTCGGCCAGGTGTTCCCTCGGCGCCTCAGCGTGGTCAACCTTCGAGTCCTCGCAGACCACCGAGACGTTGCCCAGCTTCCGCTCCCGGGCGAGCCGCTCGAGTTCCACGGCCGGGCCGGTGGCGCCGGTCGGCTCCCGGCGCTCTACCGGATTATCCGGGCCGACCGGCAGCTCGGGGTTTCGGCCGACCTCCCGCTCGGTGGACCGGTAGAACATGGCGACCCGGGCGCCGGGCTGGCATTGGGCGCAGTCAGCCCAGAACTCCGCGTCCTTGTCCTTGACCCCGTAAATGGAGTCGAACCCCCAGCACGCCTTCAGCTTGTCCTTCAAGTCTGCGTCCGAGCTCGCGACTCGGGCCAGCCGGCGCAGCGGCGCCCCCCGCCGGAGTGGGCGGCCAAGATCAGGTGGCGGACCTTCGGCGCCTGGGGGAGATCGGCGTGCGGCCCGCTCCGCCACAGCCCGTCCGAGACCCGGTCGAGGAATGCCTGGAGGCCGCCCTCGTCCGCGAGCCTTCCGGCCTCGGCGAAGGGGCCAAGCGGCGGTACCACCAGGATCACGTTCTTGCCGCTCTTATTCACCTCCTCACGGAGGAGGAAGCTCTTCAGGACCGGGTGGCTCGGGCTGTTCCAGTACTCGGCCACCCCGGTCGCCGCCGTCGGCCTCTTGACGTCGCAGCCGCGCAGGAACACGACCAGGTCGATGGTCTTACCGACCCGGTATTGGTCGGGGACGAACACGCCGGTGGCCGGGTCGTCCACGCCCGGCACGTCGAGGGTGATCGGCAGGTACAGCGACAGTTGGGGCGGGCCCGTCTCCCGGCGGACGGGCGGGTCCGTCGCGCGGGGGCCGGCCGGCTCCCCCGGCCCACCGCACGCCGCGAACAGGAGCGCCGGAACGGCGCAAGCTAGGAGGCGCGGGCGGGTCATGCGTCGTCCTCGCGTTGGAGCGGCTTGGCCGGCCGGCTGCGACTGGGGGAGGCGATCGGGCCGGCCGCGCCCGGGGCAAAGCCCGCCGCGCGGCCGGCATGGGGCGTCCACCGCTTCCGCCCGCGCGACGGACCCGCCCGTCCGCCGTAATGGAGAGTGTAACCAGGCGGGCGGCGCTGGTCAACGACCCGGCAACCGGGCGACCGGGCCGGCCCATTTCTCCCACTGGGAACGTCCTAGCATGTCCCAGATTCGGCGGCAGCACGCCGCCGCGAACAACCGCAACTTCCGCTCGCTCGCCTTGTCACGGAGGAGCTCCAGCATTGGAGTGGGGTCGGCGCCAGCGTCCCACTCGGCTTCCGTCATCGGCGGTCCCTCCCCGCCCCCATGTTGCCCCGGCCGGCGGCGGGGGTCAAGGGGGAGGGAACGCGCCTGCACCTGCGACAACGGACATGATAAATAATAACTCAGGTGGGAGAATTCCCACGTGCGACAATCAAGCATCTTCAAACCGCGCGACCTAAAAGACGCGGACAAAGAGGATAGCAGTGCGTCGTCGGGTGAATCGGGGGATTCACCTGAAACGCAGGAGACGCTCGAAAAACCGTAATTCCACCGACCGGATCGGAATTGTTTCGAGGCGCCCAAGAGGCAGCATATACGATCGCGGAGGGGAAGAAGACGCCGCGGCAGCAGGCCGCAGACCCGGACGTGAAGCCACTCGCTCAGCCTGACACAACAGGCATCCACAATAGAATCGTTGACAATGTCAACGGTAGGCCGACGGCGAACAGCGCCGCATACCTCGTCCGCCGTTTGAAGCGCGACGCCCCGGAGATCGCCGAGGCGCTGGGCCGGGGCGAGTTAGCCACCGGCGCGTCCGGCGCATAGCATGGCTGGCGTCGCCGCTCTCGAAAAGGCGTTGCCCGATTGCAGGATCATCCGGTGAACCCGCCTCGTTCGCGGGATCGCAGTGGCCCCTCTTCCCTCGGAGCTTGGCATGGAGCGCGTTCTTGGCGTCGGCACATCGCCTCATCGATTCTGCTACCGAAGCCCTTTCGTTGCCTCAACGGGGATGTTCACGGCTGCAGCGCCGGCGCCGTCCCGCGGCGGCGGGAAAGGACCGTCAGCCCTATGAAGGCCAGCCCGCCCAGACTCATCAGCACCAAGGAGGGCGGCGCCGGCGCAACCGCCGGGGTTGGCGTGTTGTTGATTGTGGCGCCCGAAGCAAGATTAATGTTGTCGCCTCCAACGATCTCGCCGTTAACCAAGCCCGGGGTCAGCTGAATTTTTCCGGTCGCATCCAAAACGAGTCCGTTAAGGACCGATTCGTTGTTCAGCCCGCCGGAGGTGGAGACGGCGCCGCCGTTGATCATGTTGAAGACGACATCGTCAGCCGTTACGCCGCCGCTCAAGGCGATTGCGCCCGAATTCAGGGTGAGGCCGCCCGAGTCGTTGACGACGAATTGGGAGCCGGCAGACCCACTCAGCGTCAACGTCTGGCCGTTGCCCAAGTTGATGCCGGTTACGTTCAGGACGTTCAAGCCCCCCGGGTTTGCGGCGCTGACGGTCGTCGTACCGCTGATAGCGCCGCTAGGCACGCTCTGGGTCGGGGTCAGGGCCGCGAACGTGGAGGCGGCGTTTAAGGCAGCGGAGTTCGCCGCACTCAG
>DATKHW010000250.1:0-2276 GCA_035546275.1 Gemmataceae bacterium | reverse complement strand
CCCCGACGTCGAGCTGGATCGCCTGGCGGAAATAGGCTTCGACTGGGTCTGGCTCCTGAGCGTCTGGCAGACCGGCCCGGCGGGACAAAGGGTTTCGCGCACCAACGCGGGCTGGCGCCGGGAGTTCCAGGAGACGCTGCCCGACCTGCGCGACGAGGACATCGGCGGCTCCGGCTTCGCGATAACCGGCTACACCGTGCATACGCGGCTGGGCGGCGACGCCGCTCTGGTCCGGCTGCGCGAGCGTCTCCGCCGCCGCGGCCTGCACCTCATGCTCGATTTCGTGCCCAACCACACCGGCCTCGATCATCCGTGGGTCGAGACGCATCCCGAGTATTACGTCGCCGGCACGGAGCTGGACCTGGCCCGCGCGCCCCAGAACTACACCTGGGTCAAGCGCAAGGGGGGCGACCGGCTCTTCGCCTACGGACGCGATCCGTATTTCGCCGGTTGGCCCGACACGCTGCAGCTCAACTACGCCAACCCAGCCTTGCAGGAAGCCATGATCGGCGAGCTGCAAAAGATCGCCGGCCAATGCGACGGCGTCCGCTGCGACATGGCCATGCTGGTGCTGCCTGAGGTGTTTGAGCGGACCTGGGGCAAGCGGGCGCCGCTCTTCTGGCCGGAGGCGACCCGGCGCGTCCGCGAACGGCATCCCGGTTTCCTCTTCATGGCGGAGGTGTACTGGGAGATGGAATGGGCGCTGCAGCAGCAGGGCTTCGATTACGCCTACGACAAGCGGCTCTACGACCGGCTGCGCGAGGGGCGCGCCCGGCCGGTGCGCGAACACCTCCTCGCGGGGCTGGATTACCAGGACAGGCTGGCCCGCTTTCTCGAAAACCACGACGAACCGCGGGCGGCGGCGACGTTCCCGCCTGGAATGCATGAAGCCGCGGCGGCGATCACATTTCTGGCGCCGGGCCTGCGCTTCTTTCATGAAGGACAGTTCGGGGGGCGAAAGAAGCGAATTTCGCCGCACCTGGTCCGCCGGCCGGACGAGCCGGTGGACGTGGAGCTGGGGAAGTTTTACGACAAGCTGCTCGCGGTGCTGCGCCGGCCGGCGCTGCGCGACGGTCAATGGCGGCTGCTCGAATGCGTTCCCGCCTGGGACGGCAACTGGACGTGGGATTGCTTCGTGGCGTTCGCCTGGGAAGGCCCCGGCGGCGAGCGTCTGCTAGCAGCCGTGAATTACGCTCCCAATCGGAGCCAGTGTTACGTTCGGCCGCCTTTCACCGACTTTGCCGGCCGCCAATGGCGGCTGGAGGATCAGATCGGCGGCGGCGTTTACGACCGGGCCGGCGACGACTTGCAATCGCGCGGTCTGTACCTCGACATGGCGCCCTGGCAGGCCTGCGTATTCACCCTGACGGAATGGAAAAAGGAGTCTTGAAATCATGACAGCGCGAACCGATGCGTCCCGGCCCCGCGGCTCGGTCTGCTTTCTTCTGTTCGGCGGCGTCGTCCTGATTCCGGTCCTCGCCGGGGGATGCAGCCCGCCGGCGGCCCGCACTCCCGAGGCGCCCAAGGTCACTGTGGCGCATCCCATCGCCCGCGATGTGACCGAATACGAAGAGTTCAACGGCACGCTACAGGCTGATAAGTCCGTCGACGTCCGCTCGCGCGTCCGCGGCTACATCGTCAGCGTCAATTTCGAAAACGGTCAGATCGTCAACGGCCCGTTCTGGGGCCGCCCCGGGGACGTCCTCTTCGTACTCGACCCGCGGGACTTCGACGCCGCCATTGGCCGGGCTGAGGATCGCGTCAAGGTCGCCGAGGCGCAGTTCAATGCGGCCGAAGCGGAGGCCAGGCGCGAGCGGTTTTTGGCGAGCGGCAACGCCTCCAGCCAGGCGACGCTGGAGAAGGCGTTTGCCGACGCCGCAGCGCTCGCGGCCCAGGTGTCCGCCGCCAAGAACGAGCTCACGCGGGTCAAGCTGGAAAAGGAGTATTCCGAGATCAAGGCGGAGATCGGCGGCCGCATCGGCGCCGCCAACCTGACCGTGGGCGACCTCGTCAACGCCGGCGGAAGCGACCCGCTGCTCGCCACCATCGTCGGCATCGATCCCATCCGCGTCGTCTTCAACGTCGATGAGCGATCGCTGTACCTTTTCGCCAAGAACCTCGGCGTGGAGACCAGCGGTCTGGACGATCTGCTCGCCAAGCTGCGGGAGATGAAACCGCGCCCCACCATCGAGTTCCGCCTGAACGGAGAGAAGGAGTTCAGCCGGACCGCGCAGCTCGTTTTCGCCGACAACCGGATCGACCCCTACACGGGAACG
>DATKHW010000249.1:0-5245 GCA_035546275.1 Gemmataceae bacterium | reverse complement strand
CGGATGCGCTGAATCATTGCTGCGACCTCTCATCCGGGACGGCGGTTTGGTATCAGCGAGTCTCACGGTTCCATCTTATCTACGGCCTCATCCAACCGCCTCAGCGCCTCCTCCGCGTCCGCCAGCGTCATCGCCGCGCAGAAACCGTGATGGCACGCCGCCCCGCCGTAATCGTGAAAATAGACGCCATGACGGATCGCCGAGGCGATGAAGCGCAGCATCTGCTCGCGGTGATGCCGCACGGCGTCGCGGTAGCTGCGGATCGGCCCCTCGACGCCGAAGTAGACGCCGAATCGTGCTCCTAATCCCTGTACGCGGCCGGCGACGCCGTGCCGGTCAAAGATCGCGTTGAGGCCGTCGCAAAGTCGGCGGCCGACGGCATGGATGTGATCGTAGAAGCCGGGTTCGCGGTAGGCCGTCACCGCCGCCAGGCCGGCCGCGACCGAGACGATGTGACCGTTGTAGGTGCCGCTGTGCTGGCAGTCGCCGATCGGCATGAGCCGGTCCATCACGTCGCGCCGGCCGCCGAACACGCTCAGCGGAAAGCCGCCGCCGACCGCCTTGCCCAGCGTACACAGGTCCGGCGTCACGCCGAGGTACTCCTGCGCCCCGCCGGGGCACATCCGAAAGGCGCTCAGCACTTCGTCGAAGATCAGCAGCACGCCGGTTTCGCGCGTCCGTCGCCTTACCGTATCGATGAAATCCTTATCGGGGAGGATGCAGCCGGCGTTGTAATAAATCGGCTCGCAGATCACGGCCGCCAATTCGTGGTCGTGCCGATGAAACGCCGCCTCGAACAGGTCGGTGCGGTTGTACGGAACGACGACGACGTGCCGGTCCAGTCCGTCCGGCAGGCCGGTCGAGCCGGGATAGACGGCCGGCGCCTCGTCGGGGCCGAGCCGATCGGCCGGCGTCCCGATAGAGTACATCACCTGGTCATGATATCCGTGAAAATTGCCTTCGAATTTGAGCAGTTTGCTGCGGCCGGTGAAGGCGCGGGCCAGGCGGATGCAGTGCATCGTCGCTTCGGTGCCGGAGCCGGTGAAACGGACGCGCCCCAAACAGGGGATTGTCTCACAGAGGAGCCGGGCCAGGTCGGTGTGCAGCTCGTTCTCGTAGGAACAGGCGGCGCCGCGGGCCAAAGCCGCCTCGACGGCCCGCCGCACCTGCGGATCGCCGTGGCCGAGCAGCGTCGCTCCGTGACTGCAACAGAGATCGAGATACTCCTTGCCGTCCAGGTCCCAGACGCGGCAGCCGTCGGCGCGGTCGATCAGCAGGGGATGGCCCAGCGCCCGGTTGACGCGCGTCGAGGCGCTGACGCCGCCGGCGAGGTAGTGCCTGGCCCGCTCGAACTGCTCGACGACGCGGCTCATGGCGGGTCCCCGTGCGGGGACAAGCCCCGCCGCTCGCCTGGCTACTGCTTCTTGAAGTGGTCCGACCCCTCCATCGGCCCCTCGAATACGCCGGGCGGCGCCGGGAAAAGCACGCCCGGCAGGCTCGGGCTGTTCGGGCTTAGGGCGTACAGGCCCTTCTTGTCGGCCGGCAGGCCCGCGGCCACGGCCTTGTCGCCGAGCTTCACCACCCGCAGCTGCAGCGGCTTCGCTTCCCCCTCGACCACCATGTCAATGGTGAGAGCGTTCTTGTCCGCGTCCTGGTCGAAGGCCGGTTTGATCTTGGCGAGGTCTTCCGGGGCGAGGATGTCGCCGGCGGAAAGGTGCGCCAACGCCTGCGCGAAGGCCGTCACCTTGCTGGAATCCACGTTGAATTCCGGCTT
Organism: Gemmataceae bacterium; assembly: GCA_035546275.1. Classification (GTDB taxonomy): domain Bacteria; phylum Planctomycetota; class Planctomycetia; order Gemmatales; family Gemmataceae; genus UBA4732. The sequence continues at coordinate 3,471 of DATKHW010000249.1, read as the reverse complement.
CGCCTTCCACTCCTCGCCGGCCTTCTCATACGTCTCGGCGACCGGGGCGGCCAGGTTCGGGAAGACCTGAGTCAGCGTCAGCGTCTTCACCTTGGTCGGGTCAACGGCGAAGACGGTGCGATCGCGCAGGTCCTGATTGAGGGCGTCAAGAACGGTTTGCTGTTTCCTGCCGGGGATCTCAAAACCGACCTTGTTTTCCACCTCGAAGACCATCGGACGCTGGCTCTGCTGGCAATACACCGGGTCGTCCGGCTTCTTCTGGCCGAACAGATACGTATACGTCTCGGTCTTGTCGCCGACCTGCTTGGTCACCACTGCCTTAATGAGCGGCGTCTTCAGGCCGTACTTGTCGAGGTCGTCCGGCGTCTCGGCGACCAGGCTCTTGGCCCGCAGCGTGACCAGCTTGAGCAGGATGTCGTCCACCTGCATCGCCCCGGCCTTGAGTTTGCGATAATCCTTGTCGGCGCTGTCCGGTTTCTGGAACGTCCACGGCGAATCCGGGTTGAGCGGGTCGGGGACGCTGCCGGGGACCAAAACGGCTTCCGTGAGCAGCGGCCCTTGTCCCAGCGGCGAATCCAGCATGGCGACAGTGGTCGCGGCCAGCGCGGGAACGACCCGGTAGCGCGAAAGGACGTAGTCGCCGTCGGGCCGGACCAGCTCCAGGCCGACGACCTCTCCCAACTCGAACTGCGAGCCGAATTTGGGCAGCGTCTTGTCGTAATAGGTCAGCGGGCCGGCCTTGGCCTGTTCTTCCAGGAGCTTCGGCACCTTCACCACCGCCGTTTCGTTCCAGGCGCCGTGATCCGCATAGCGCTTGATGACCGCCAGGTCTCCCTCCACCATGCCGTAGGTCAGCCGCGCCGCCGGCTTGTTCGCCTTGTCCGCGTTGATCAGCAAGCGCGGCTTCGGCTCGTCCTTCTTTTCGTCTTTTTTATCATCCTTTTTGTCGTCCTTCTTCTCCTCCGGTTTCTTTTCCTCCTCGACGCCGTCCGTCCAGAGCTCGACCATCGGCGACTGCGGGGTGAGGCCAAGCTTTGTATCGTCCGGAGAATCGACGAACGAACGCACCTGGTCCGCCTGCGACATCTGGTTGACCAGACTGAAATCGACGGCCGACTGGTCCGGCGTGATCTCCTTGCCGTCGCGGAACATGCGCCAGGGGTCGTCTTGCTTGAGGCGCAAAAACTCGATCTGTTTGCCCGGCTCATACGTCACGCGAACGGCCAGCGGCTTCTTGAAACCGCCCAAGGCGACGAGCGTCTTGCTCCGCAGGCCGGTCGGGTCCTGCAGCTCCTGGGCGATGGAGTCCGGTCCACTCGTCGGAATGCGCACCACGCTGACGCCGTGGTCCGGCTCCTGCACGGCCGCATAATAGCGATCCTGCTTGTCGCCGACCTTCTTGCCCAGCGCGACCAGCAGCGTCATCGGCGCCTTCGTCTCTTCCGATTTCTTGTCCTTGTCGGCGCCGAACTCCTCTTTGGCCGCCAGGATGCGGTCGACGTCGATGGTCAGCACGTCGAACTTGGAGGCGTCCAGGCCGTACTCCGGATTGGTCAGCAATTCCGGCCCGCCGTCCGCGACCCAGTCGCCGGGCTGGGCGCCGAGATCGGACAGCACCTTGAGCAAGCCGTTCACGCCGGACGGCCGTTTGCCCGGCTCCAGAACGGCGGCCGCGTCGCCCATCTCCGCCGAACCGTTGTAGCCGGCCGTGTCGGTGTAGCGCCAGGCGCCGTCGTCCATCTTCGTCAGCTCCACCGGCCCCTTCGTCGGCTGCGATTTTTCCGCCGGCGCGTGCGTCAGCTTGACGCGCGTGTAATCGGAGCTGCTGGAAGCCAGCAAATAGGGATCGCGGAAGTCATTGAGCGTGTCCAGCACCGCGGACAGCTGGGAGCGCGGAATGGGCAGGACATCCTTGGGCCGTTCCGGCGACGTGACGTAGATGACCGCCTGCGACGACTTGGAGCTGACCTCGCCCACGTCCAGTTCCACCGACCGCGGCCCGCCCTTTTTGTCGCTGGTCGTCTTCGCCAGGGTGATGGTCGCCGCCGGCGGCTCCAGGCCGGCGTCCTTGAGGTTGCGTTCGTCCGCCTGCGGATCCTTGGCGGCGTCGAGCACTTCGCGCACCAGGTCGGCCACCGCGGGGCCGGCCCGCAGCTTGTGCGGCTGGTCGATTTCCCAGCGCGACGTTTTCGGATCCTTGATGAAGACGATGGTCTCTTCCTTGGGCCGGACGCGCTTGATCTCAACGCGGTCCACGTCGGCGACTTCGAAGGGATTGTACTTGCCATGCGCGCTGGGCAGCGCGAACAGGCCCAGATCAGGCTGCGGCGTGGCGTTCCACATGGCCCAGGCGAACAGCGCCACCATGACGGCCAAAACGCCGAACAGGATGTAAATCGTTCTCAGTTTCATGACCCAATCCGCTTTCCCATGTCGATCAGCGGCGACGCACCAGCGCCACGCCGAGGCCCAGCGCCAAGACGCCGCACAGCATCACCGCCCCCGGCGTGATTTCGACCGCCCAGGAGGCCGGCTCGCTGATTTTTTCCAGCGAGAATTCTTCCCGCTCGATGCCCGGCTTCGTGCTTACCTGCTGGCCGATGGTCGGCTTTTCGCGCAGCCAATCGACCGTGCTTTTGAAGAGGCTGTAGTGCTCGTTGGCGAGGAGTGGGTTGTTTTCCGATAGCATCTCGTTGCTGACCCAGCTGCCGTCCCCGAACACCGCCATCACGGGCTGCTCTCCGCCGGGAATGGGAGGATGGCCGGGAGGGACCGGCGCCGAGGCGCCGCTGGTCGAGACGGCCGCGGCCACGGAAAGCGGTTTGCTCTGGGACGGGTCCAGCTTGCGCGCCTGAATCGCATCGAGCTGCTTTATCGCTTCTGATCGGGCGTCTAGGTGAGGGTCCGTTAGACTGAACGTATAGGGTCCGCCCTCGGAAACGGGCGTGGTCTGCAACAGGCCCGCCGCGTGAATCTCCGGATGAGTCGCCTTTACCTCGACGGTCTGGGCGTTGCTGAAGATGAATTGCGCTTGCACCTGGCTGAACGCCTGGGCGATCGCATTATCGCTGGCGGGATCGGCCGTCGCCGCAAAAACCGTGGGAGGAAGGCGGGACTGCTGCAGCAGTCGGCTGTTGACGGCCACGATGCGGTCATGGCCCAGGGCGATGTTGTATTCGCCGAGCAGCTCATCCAGGCGCGGGTCCGACACGGGGGCGCCGGATGGAGATACGCCGTTCAAGAGGGCGATCACCTTGCCATGTTTTCCGCCGCTGCCCTGCAGGTAGGTGCGGAGGGCTTTGATCGCATTGTCCGGCAGCGGCGACAGCGGTCGGGCGATAACCACAACGCTGGCGTCGGATGGGATTTCTTTCACAGCTTCATCCAGCCGCAGGGGTCGCGTTTCGTAGTTGCCGCGCCCAAGGCTCTGCACGAGCACCGTCATGCTGTCCTGCGGCCGCGAGCGCCCTT
>DATKHW010000248.1:0-8287 GCA_035546275.1 Gemmataceae bacterium | reverse complement strand
GTCGATTAGCGCGTTCAAGAGATCCGAATAAGCGCCTGCATCGCCCTGCACCGCTACGGAGTGAAGGGCGGCCAATCGCAGGTCGCGGTCGGCGTCGGCCAGCGCTGGCCTCACTGCTTCTCGCGCCGCCGGTCCGTCGATGCGCGTCAGCGCCCAGACGGCGTTCAACCGCGCTTCCTCCGGCGCCTGCTGGTCCTTAACCCGTGCTGCCAGCAAGGAAACAACGTCCGGACCCCGCTTCGCCAGCAGTGCGATCGCCCGATCGCGCACGGCGAAGCGCAGATCGTCGAGCCGCTTCACCAGAGCCGCTTTCTCCGCCTTGTCCCAGGCGAGACGGAGGCCGCGTGGGTCGTCGATTTTGGGCGCGTCCTTGCGGCGAATGCGGTAAACGCCGCCGAGGATGTTCGGCTTGGCGACCTGCGACGTCGGGCAGCCGATGCGGAACCAGCCGCCGGTGTCGATGACCAGCAAGCTGCCGTCCGCATCCTCGACGAGTCCGGTCGGATGAAAATCGGGGTCGTCGCAGGTCACGAAATCCTCGGTGCGGACGCGGAAGCCGGCCCCGTCGCGCTCGATGATATGATGCTGGATGCGGTGCGGGTTGAACTGAGCCGTGAAGTACGAGTCCTTGTATTCCGAACCGAAGGCGTCGCCGCGATAGCGGATGAGGCTGGACACCGCCACCCAACCCAGATCGCCGGTCAGCGGCATCAGGTCGCCGGTCGTCTTGAATTCCGGGTAAACCTGCTCGTAATAGGGGTACACGGCGCCGTCCTCGGCGAACAGGATGGCGTCATGGCGGGGGCTGTTGAGAACGATGTTGGCGACGACGAACGGCTCGCCGGCCCGGGTGAATGCAACCTCGACGGCGTTGTCCATGCCGCCGCCGCAAACGCGCTCCGTGTGCGAGCCGTCGGGGCGGCAACGATAGACGCCGGCGGCCCGGCCGGTGAGTGTGTAGCCGTCGGGCTGCTTGATGTCATGGCCGTTGCGGCCGTCGCAAAAATAAAGCAGACCGTCGGGGCCGAGCTGCGGCCCGTGCAGATCGGCGCCGTTCCCCGTCGAGCCGAACATGCCGACGATTGCCGTGCGCCGGTCGGCGACGCCGTCGCCGTCGGTATCTTCCAGCCGCCAAAGACTTGGATACGCGGTGCTGTAGAGCGCCCCGTCGTGCCAGCAGGCGCCGGTGGCGAAGGTCATCTTGTCGGCGAAGACGACGGCCTTGTCGAATCGGCCGTCGCCGTCCGTGTCTTCCAGGCGCTTGACGGAATTGGGCAGCTGGGCCAAGAGGTCAGCGGCCTTGAGATTGAGTCCGGCGGCTTCGGTGAGAAACAGCCTTCCTTGCTCGTCGAAGGCGCCGTTCATGGGATGCTGCACGAGCGGCGGCCCGGCGACGCGCTCGACGACGAACCCCGGCGGCGCCTTGAGGACACGGTCCGCTGAGTCGGCGGCCCGTTGCTCCGCGGTCTTCGGCTCCGGCGCGGCGGCCAGGATGCAGGCAAGGGGCAGAGCGATTAGGGACGCGATAAGCCAACGGCTGCGGGACATGGCAGTGTCGCTCTTGGGTTCATCTGGCGGGGGCGTCGGCGGTCAAGATAGCCCGGCCGTGACGCGAAAGCAAGCAAGCGGCCCGCCTCGCATGTCAAGGCCTCCCTGTCCGTGCCAATCACTCCGCCTTGACGCGCCTGCGCCGCCGGACTATACCCGGTCCGACTCCGCCATTGGGCGGACGCTTCGGAACCGGAAGAGGGGGTTGTCATGCAGGTGGTCATCCTTTGCGGAGGCCAGGGCACGCGCATCCGGGATGTGGCCGACGACATTCCCAAGCCGATGATTCCGATCGGCGGCCGGCCCATCGTCTGGCACATCATGAAGGGCTACGCTCAGCACGGCTTCAAGAAATTCATCCTCTGCCTCGGTTACAAAAGCTGGGCCATCAAGCAATATTTCCTCAATTACGCCCTCGCCAGCTCCGATCTCACCGTCGAGCTGGACCGCGTGGACGCCGTCAAGGTCAAGGAGCCGTACCGCCTCGAAGACTGGCATGTGACCCTTGCCGAAACGGGGCAAGAGACGCAGACCGGCGGCCGCGTCAAGCGCATCCAAAAGTACCTCGACGGCGATCACTTCATGCTTACCTATGGAGACGGCGTCTCCAATATCGACGTCAACGCGCTCATCGACTTTCATCATCGCCAGGGCAAAATGGCCACGGTGACGGCCGTGAAGCCGCAGGGCCGCTTCGGCGAGCTGGAGATCGAAGACGGTCGAGTGCTGCAATTTCAGGAAAAGCCGCTGGCCGCCCAGGGCTATATCAACGGCGGCTTCTTCGTGTTCAATACCCGCTTCGTCGATCGGCTGCCGGACCGCGACGACGTGTTCCTGGAATACGATCCGCTAACCCGTTTGGCCCGCGACGGCGAGCTGTCCGCCTACGTCCACGAGGGATTCTGGCATTGCATGGACAACAGCCGGGATTACCATCTGCTGAACAACCTCTGGAGCAGCGGCCAGGCGCCCTGGAACACCTGGTCGGCCGAGAGGATGCGGCTCGCAGCCTGACCGCCCCCTTTCCTCAACGTCCCCATATTCTCAGGGAGGACCGCGCGCCCGCGGATGCAAGGACATGGACGCCCTGCAAGATGCAGCGCTGGAGACCGTGCGAACGACTCTCGCCTTTTTCAAACAGGCCGCGCGGCCGGAAGAGCTGCGTGAGCGGTTCATCCCGATCGCCGGGCCGGAAGGGGCGGTGCTGGCGCCGCTGTGCGAGATGCACGCTGGCGATCCGACGATCATCGCCGCGTTGGCGCGCTGGCGCGAAGAGAATGCGTGGGTCTATCCGACGCAGTTCCGCATTACGCTCGAAGGCACGGCCGATTGGCTGCGGCGATTGATCCTTGACGCCCCCGATCGCATTCTTTTCCTGATCCAGGACGCCGACGGTACGCCCATCGGCCACGTAGGATTTGCACATGCGCTGCAGCAAGCCGGCGAAATCAAACTGGAAAACGCGGTGCGCGGCGATCCAGGCCGCCTGCCGGGAATCATGACGCCTGCAGTGCGGACGGCTCTGGAATGGGCGCAGCGGACGCTGGGCGTGCGGCGGTTTAATGGGCCGGTGTTCAGCGACAACATGCGTATCCGCCATTTCCTGGCCGGCCTGGGCTTCCGCGAAGTCGGTCTGATTCCACTGCGCCGGCATGAGGAAGGCGACCGGGTCTTCTATCGGCACGTCGGGCCGGACGACCGCCTGCCGCCGGATCGCTTTCACATCCGCGTCGTCTACACGCCGGCGGAGGCCGGCGTCAGCGCCGCGTGAGCGGCCCCCTCACCCTACCCTCTCCCCTAGCTGGGGAAGAGGGTAGGGTGAGGGGGGCCGGCAGGGAGGAAGCCATGTCGGAAGGGATGCGGACGGCCGACGGACCCAGGCGGATGCTGACGCTCATCATGCCGGCCATGAACGAGGAGGCGAACCTGCCCCGCGCCTACGACGAAATCACGCGGGTCATGGCCGATCTGCCCTACGATTACGAAGTCCTGGTCATCGACAACGCCAGCACGGACCGCACCGGCGAGGTCGGCGCCACGCTGGCCACGCGCGATCCCCGCTGGCGTTACGTCCGTTTCAGCCGCAATTTTACGGTCGAAATCTCCATCGCCGCCGGCCTGCGCTTCGCCCGCGGCGACGCCGCCCTGATCCTCTTCAGCGACTTGCAAGACCCGCCAAGGCTCATCCCCGAATTCCTGCGGAAATGGGAAGAGGGGCACGACGTCGTCTACGGCCAGCTGCGGAAGCGCCAGGACGAGTCCTTCCTCAAAGGCCTGGGCGCCCGCGTCTTTTATCGCGTCATCAACGCCCTGTCCGAAGTCGAGATCACGCCCAACGCCACCGACTTTCGGCTCCTGTCTCGCCGCGCCATCGACGCCATCAACCAATTCGACGAGCGCAACCGCTATCTGCGCGGCTTCGCCCACTGGGTCGGCTTTAAGCGCTGCCCCGTCTTGTACGACCGCGAGCCGCGCCTCGCCGGCAAATCGAAATCGCGGCCGTTCATCCTGCTCAATTTGGCCGTCAACGCCGTCACCTGCTTTTCGATCAAGCCCCTGCAGCTGTTCTCGCTGTGCGGCGCCGTCGCGGCCGTGGGGACGCTGTGTCTCGCGCTCGTCTACATCGGCAGCTGGCTGTTCGCTTACAGCGTGCCCGGCCTGACGACGCTCGGCCTGCTGCTGCTGGCCAACCTGGCGGCGACGCTGCTCGGCTTCGGCGCCATCGGCGAGTACGTCGGTCGCATTTATATCGAAACCAAGCGCCGGCCGCTGTTCCTGATCGACCGGGCGGTGAACCTGGAAGCGCCCGCCCGAACGGCGCCGGCGTATCTGGACATGCGGCCCGCGGAAGGAGCGGCGGCGTAGAGCGGCTGGGACTGCAAGGAGGCAGAATTTGCGACCATTCGACGCCCGCCGTCTCCGCCAAACCGTCCTGCGCATGGCCAGGGCCGGGTCCGCCGTCCACATCGCCTGCGCCTTTTCGCTTATTGAAATCCTTGCCGTGCTGTATCGGTCGCACCTCAAGATCGGCGAGGCGCCGGACGACGCGCACGGCCATCACCTGGTCCTGAGCAAGGGCCACGGCGTCATGGCCCAGTACGCCTGCCTCCGCGAAATGGGTTGGCTCACGGACCACGACATGGACCACTATTTCGGCGACGGCACGCTGCTCAAGGGCCTGTCCGACGCCCACGTGCCGGGCGTCGAAGTCAGCAGCGGCTCGCTCGGCCATGGCCTATCGGTCGGCGTCGGCCTGGCGCTGGGTGAGAAGCGGAAGGGCACGGGCCGCCGCGTCTTCGCCGTGGTCGGCGACGGCGAGGCCAATGAAGGCCCGATCTGGGAAGCACTGCTGTTCGCGTCGCACTTCCAGCTGTCGAACCTCACGGTCATCCTCGACGTCAACGGCTTTCAGGCGATGGGTCCGACGCGCGAGATTATGGACCTGGGGTGCATCACCGGCAAGCTGACGGCGTTCGGCCTGGAGACGCGCGAGGTGGACGGCCACGACGAAGCGGTCCTCGACCGCACGCTGACAGAGCTGACGAACCTGCCAGGCGACCGGCCGCGCGGCTTGGTTGCTCACACGATCAAGGGCAAGGGCGTGTCGTTCATGGAAGGCCACAACCGCTGGCACTACACGCGGCTGACCGACGAGACGTTCCACGCCGCCGTGGCGGAACTCAACTGACGCGGAGGACGGACCGATGCGCAAGGCCTTCAGCGCCGCCCTGGCCGCCGCCGCCGGCAAGGACCCCCGCGTCCTGCTGCTGACGGGCGACCACGGTTACGCGCTGTTCGACGAGGTCCGCCGCCTCCGCCCCGACCAGTACATCAACGCCGGCGTGGCGGAGCAGAACATGGTGGGCGTGGCGGCCGGGCTGGCGAAGGCTGGCTATCGGCCGGTGGTGTACGGCCTGAGCGCGTTCGTGCCGGTGCGCGTGCTGGAGCAGATCAAGATCGACGTTTGCTACGAATCGCTGCCGGTTGTCTTCGTCGGCGACGGCGCCGGCGTGGTGTACAGCACCCTGGGCGCCAGCCACCAGAGTACCGAGGATGTGGCGGCCCTGCGCAGCCTGCCGGGCCTGTCGATCCTGTCGCCGGCCGACGCGGCGGAGATGGCGGCGGCGATGGACCTGGCCCTGGCGGCCGACGGCCCGGTTTATCTGCGCATGGGCAAATCGGATCTCGGCGCGGTGCATACGACCACGCCCACTCTGCAATGGGGCCGAATGGTCCCGGTTCAGCCGGGAGGCGGGCCGCTTGTTTGGCTGGCGACGGGGTCGATGGTTCCGACGGCGCTGACGGCGGCCATCGAATGGGCCGACAGCGCTGTGTGGAGCGTGCCGTGCATCAAGCCGCTGGACGCGGGACACGTAGCGGCGGTGTGCGGCCGGCACGAGGCGGTCGTGGTGCTGGAAGAGCATTCCGTTTACGGCGGCCTCGGCTCGGCCGTGGCGGAATGCACAGCGGCGCGCCATCCGACGTGGGTATGCCGCATCGGCGTGCGCGATCGCTTCTCGCGCTGCTGCGGCAGTTACGAGTACCTGATGCACGAGCATCGGCTGGACGTGGAATCGGTCCAGGCCCAGGTGCGCGATTTCGTGGCGGCATTGCCGGCCCGCCGGTCGGCCCGGCCGCTGGCGGCTTAGCGAGGGAATGCCATGTCCGTTCGACAGGAAATCCTGAAGCTGGTCGATGGCCACTTCGCGGAAGCTTGGCCGGAACGGCCGTACCGGCCCGGCGTGGACTCCGTGCCCGTCAGCGGCAAGGTCTTCGACGCCGACGACGTCAAACATCTGGTGGACGCCTCGCTTGACTTTTGGCTAACCACCGGCCGCTACGCCCGCCAATTCGAGGCGGAGTTCGCTCAGGTGTTCAGCCTCCGCTACGCCCTGCTCGTCAATTCCGGCTCCAGCGCCAACCTCATCGCCTTGACCGCTCTGACTTCGCCCAAACTTGGCGACAAGCGCCTCAAGCCGGGCGACGAGGTCATCACTACGGCGACTGGATTTCCCACCACCGTCAACCCGATCATCCAGAACGGCTGCACGCCGGTGTTCCTCGACGTGGAATTGCCGACCTACAACGCAGATGTTTCGCGCCTGGAAGCGGCGCTGTCCGATCGCACGCGGGCCGTCATGATCGCCCACACGCTCGGCAACCCGTTCAACGCGGCGGCCGTCGCGGACTTTTGCGCCAAACACGATCTCTGGCTAGTGGAGGATTGCTGCGACGCGGTCGGCGCCGAGTTCGGCGGATGCAAGGTCGGCTCCTTCGGCGACGTGGCGACGTGCAGTTTTTACCCGGCCCACCACATTACGATGGGCGAGGGCGGGGCCGTGCTGACCGACAGCCCGGTGCTGAAAAAGGTCGCCGAGTCGTTCCGCGACTGGGGCCGCGACTGCTGGTGCGAGCCGGGCTGCGACAACACCTGCGGCAAGCGCTTCGACTGGAAGCTCGGCGATCTGCCGCACGGCTACGACCACAAGTACACCTACAGTCATATCGGCTACAACCTCAAGGTCACCGACATGCAGGCGGCCGTCGGCGTCAGCCAGATGCGCAAGCTGCCGCGCTTCATCGAAGCTCGCCGCGCCAATTTCGCCTATCTGCGGGCGGGATTGGAGCCGTTCGCCGATTCGCTGCTGCTGCCGGAGCCGACGCCGAACAGCAACCCCTCGTGGTTCGGCTTCCCCATCACCGTCAAGGATTCCTGCCCGGTCGGCCGCGACGCCCTTGTCCGGGCGCTGGACGCCGCCAAGATTGGGACGCGGCTCCTCTTCGGGGGCAACCTCCTGCGGCAACCCGCCTACCGGGGCGTGAACTGCCGCGCGGTCGGCGACCTGACGAACGCCGACCGCGTCATGAATCAGACATTCTGGATCGGCGTGTACCCCGGAATCACGCGGCCGATGATGGATTTTGTGATCGCGACGATCCGCCAGACGCTGACCGCCGGCCGGCTGGAGACGGCGGCGTAAAGATGCCAACGGAGGGTTCCTATGTCCGCCTCTACGTCGCCGTTCGCCGATGAGCAGCTTGTCCCCGACCCGCGCGACCCGGCGGCGCCAAAGCCGGCCGGCCCGACCCGTGCGGCGGAGTCGGCGGCGCTCCGCGCCTGGAAAAACGTCGCCGGCTACGCGGCGGCCGCATGCCTGGCGATGGCGGCGGCGGCGACCGTGCTGCGTCTCTGGCACGCCGATCTCCGCGTCCCCCTGTTCGAGATGGGCGACGCGCTGACCGTCGAGATGACCATCCACAGCATCCAGGAAACCGGCTGGTTCCTGGACAACTCCCGACTGGGCGCGCCCGGCGCCCAGGACTTGCGCGAGTATCCTTCCGCCGATGTGCTGCACTACGCGACTCTCAAGCTGCTGCTGATTGCGTTTCACGACCCGGGCGTCGTCTTCAATGTGTTCATTCTGCTGCCGTTCCCCCTGACCGCCGTGTCCGCCTATTTCGTCTTCCGCCGTCTGCGTCTCGGCCGGCTAACGGCCCTGGTTCCGAGCGTCCTCTATGCTTGCACGCTGTACCACTTCCTGCGGATCGGAGGACACGCTTTCCTCGCCGCTTACTACTTGCTGCCGCCGATGCTCTGGGTCGCCCTGCGCGCCAGCTTGGGGCGCAGCCCGCTGCTGCAAGCCGAATCTCCCGGCGGCCGGCCGCGCTGGCGGTTGCTCAGCGGTCAGGCCGCCGGTGCCGCCGCGCTCTGCATCCTGACCGGGTTGGCGGGACTGTA
>DATKHW010000247.1:0-3844 GCA_035546275.1 Gemmataceae bacterium | reverse complement strand
TGAGCTTGGTCGCCGCCGTCGTGATGAAGGCGCTGAACAAGGGGCCGGAAGGTCAGACCTTAACGGAGATCGCCGATCTCGATATGCAGCTCAAGGCGCTGCGCCAGAAGTTCGGCCTCGACTACCTGCCGAGCTGCATTCACCTGAGCAAACAGAACAATTACAACCGGGCCAACAAGCTGGACCAGGACAGCATGAAGTTCCTGCAGAAACGCTTCGGGACGCTGTGCTGCTACAGCACCGCGGGCAACTATTTCCCGGCGCTCAACGGCAACACCTTCATCGACTGGAACGGCGACGGCGTGGCGAACGAAGAGCTGTACCTGGAAGGCGAACAGTGCCTGGTTTGGCTTCTCGGCGGCGTCCCGCTGACGAGCGGCGGTCAAATCAAGATGATCGGCTTCTCGACAAACGTCACCAACCCGGCTCTCATGCCGCAGAGCCAGGGCGAGAGGCGCGATGGGCCGTACTACGAGTTCAAAACGGAACGTCTTGTGTCGTTCGTCAGCGGACTGCAGGGCAACACGGCGAAAGCCGCCTTTCCGGTCTACATCGACGGTTGGTATCGGGCTGGCGTGAAGGGCGCCGTTGCTCCCTACGGCGTGCCCTATGCTTTCCTGTCGGGCTATGGCACGGAGACCGGCAATTACCAGCAATACAGCGGCCTGGCTAGCTCCGACTGCCCCTCGCTGGGCATTACGCAACCGTACTACATCAGCAGCGCCCCGACGATCGTTTACGTCAACGGCAGCACGTGGCAGATCATTTCCGCGGGCAATGACGGCACGTTCGGCCCCGGCGGTCAGTGGAACTCGTCCACCGGTCTGGGGCCGGCTTCCGGCGTCGCCGGGGACGACCAGTCCAACTTCGCGCGGGGCGTGCTCCGCGCCCCGGCTAACTAAAGGAGGACGGCCATGCGTATGCGAAATCGAAGCGCGTGCCGCCGTGCCGGCTTCACCATAACCGAGTTGCTGGTGGTTGTCGCCATCATCGGCGTGCTGGTGTCGCTGACGGCCGCGGCCGTCATGCGCCTGATTCCCTTGACGCAGACCAACAACACCAAGGCGGAGCTGACCAAGCTGGAGACCGAGCTGCAGAAAGAATACCGGGCCGCCACGGACAAATACTCCAAGGAGCCGATCCCGAATCAAGGGACCGCCCTTGGCAACGCCTACTGGAACTTCGTGGTACCGACGGCCACCAATTCCAGCGGCCAGTTTGACCCCAATTTGGCCCGCGTCATCTGGACGAAGCTGCGCCTCAAGCAGACGTTTCCGACCAGCTTCAACGAGGCGCTCAACCCCTTCCCGATGCCGCCGAACACCGGGTACGCGAACCAGCTCACGGTGCTGGGCTACACCACGGCCAACACCACGTCGCCGCAGCCGTGGGAGTCTTCCGCGTGCCTGCTGCTGGCCCTGGGCCGCTCCGAGGACGGCGCCGGCGTAACGCCCGATGTGCTGGGCGTCGCCAGCTACTCCAAGGACTATGGGACGCCGAGCAACGGCTCCATCAAGGGTCTGGTGGACGGCTGGGGCAATCCGCTGGTGTTCAGCCGCTGGCCGGTCGCCAGCACCGTGCTTAATCCCAACCCGGCGGGTGCGCCGCAGCCCAAGGCCAACAACGACCCCGCCGATCCCAGCGGACTTCTGGAATCGTCTTTGTGGCAGCAGAACAATAGCGCGTACACGAATTTCACGACCTGGTGCCATCCCGTGGGCAAGCCCGCGGCCGGCGGCGACGCGACCTCGTACCGAGTCTTCCCGCTGGTCGTTTCCGGCGGCGCCAACCCGGGCGGGCAGGTGGGGCTGAACGCGACCACGTTCCAGGTGACGAACGCCGGCCTGGCCAACAACGTCCTTTACCCGCAGCTCGCCCCCCCGAGCCAGTGAGGAGACCCCGCTCATGTGCGATGCAGATCGTTTGCCGCGCCGGCGGAACGCCTTCACGCTGATCGAGCTGATGGTGGTGATAGTGCTGATCCTGGCGGTCGCCGCCGTAGGCATCGGCTACGTCGTGTTCGGCCAGGACAGCAATCATTCCACCAGCGCCGCCACGGCCGTCACCGGGGCGATGCTCAACGGCAAGCAGCGCGCCCGTCACGACGGCGTCGCCACCGGCATCCGACTGCTGTTCGGGACCAACGGCCTGCCGGCGACGCAATGCGGACAGCTCGTTCTTGTGCAGCAGCCGGAAGATTACACGCTGGGGTTTTGCACGGGATACACGGGTGGGAACCCCTTGAATAACCAACTGAGTTTCCAGAACGTCGATTTTCTCGGCGGCGCCAGCTATCCCGGCGAGATCGACCAGGCGACCGTCCAGGCCGGCGACTACTTCATTTCGCCTGCACTCACGTCGCCGCGGCGCATCAACCAGGTCAGCGGGACGCCCCCCAACGTGCAGACCCTGACGTTCGATTCGCCGATCACGAGCTTCACCGCCGGCTACCAGTACAACATCGTCCGCGGTCCGCGGCGCATCGCCAGCGAAGACGTCATTCAGCTGCCGGCCAATATCGTGGTCGATAACAGCCTGATGCCCAACCAGGCCGTCAATCCGGGCTATACGCTGTGCCAGAACCTGCCGCAGCGGACGCTGGTCGACGCCAACAATCCCAACGGAGTGCCGGTGTCGGAAATCGTATTCTCCTCGGCAGGCGGCCTGATTGGGCAGGGGACGACATACGACTACGTGCTGCTCTGGGTGCGCGACCCGTCGCTGCCCTCGCCGACGTCCGGGGCGCCGTTGATTGTGTCGGTGCAGGTCCGCACTGGCCTCATTAGCGTTTACCCGGTCGCGCCGTGGAATCCGGCCCAGCCAATCGTACCCGGCGTGAACGATCCTTATGCGCTTGCCAAGGACGGCCGCGCTTCCGGCATGTGATTTCTTCTCCCTTCCCGCAAGGGGGGAGAATGACGGGAGCCTGGCATGACACGACGACGCGGCATCACGCTGATGGAAGTGCTGGTGGCCATTTTCATCATGGCCATTGGCCTCTTGGCCATTCTGACGCTGTTCCCGCTAGGGGCGCTGCGAATGGGCGAAGCGCTGCAGAGCGACCGAACTGCCAGCGCGGGCAGCGCCGGCGCCAATATCTGCGACGGGTTCAATATCCGCAGCGATCCGACGTTTTACACCCAAGGCGGCAACAACTGGTACCTGGGCCAGAACCTGCAACCTCCAAACGGCGGCTTGCCGGGCGTCGCGGCGAACGGCTCGGGCTATCCGCTCTACGTCGATCCCTACGGCGTGGCCAACGGCTCGGGTCCCGTCGGCGGCGACATTCCGCGGGTTGTGCCGTCGATCTTCCTGCCGCCTTATGCGACGCTGGTGAATCCGGGGCCGCCGCCTGTTTACGCGCCCATTCCGTCGATGATCGCGGCCCGCTATTTCACGCTGCTGGACGACCTCACGTTCCTCGACAACGGCCAACCCGACCAGAGCAGCAACAACGTGCAGCGCGTCGGACGCTACACCTGGGCCTATATGCTGCATCGGTCACAGCCGGCGTCGCCCAACTCGCTGGTGGACCTGAACATCGTGGTCTACGCCGGCCGGACGGTGGCCGTCCCCGGCGGCGAGAACAGCTTCGGGCCTCTGGTCGGCAACGGCACGACCGCGGTCGGCAACATCGGCGATACGAATATCTCCCTGGCTTGGCCCAATGGCGTGACGGCGCCGAACATAAAGCGCGGCAGCTGGATTCTGGATTCGAGTACTGATTGGGATCCAGTGAGCAAGGTCCAGCTCGGCGTCCACGGGCTGTTCTACCGCGTCGTGGCCCTGAATCAGCCGAGCAACAATGTGATGAATCTGGAAGTACAGGTGCCGTTGGCCAAGG
>DATKHW010000246.1:0-4193 GCA_035546275.1 Gemmataceae bacterium | reverse complement strand
GCGGCGGTGCGACTCCGTCCCGGACTACTGCGGACGGTCCCAGTTACTGGGGTGTGTTGTAAAGGCAGCGAGCCTGGCTGTTAACCAGGAAGTCGGGGTTCGAGTCCCTGCTCCCCAGCTCTCATGCGTCCTTGGCCGAGCGGCAAAGGCGCCGGACCGCCAATCCGGGCTCGCGGGTTCAATTCCCGCAGGACGCTCTGCATCTGCTCCCCTCTCCCCCGCTTCGGGGGAGAGGGGCCGGGGGTGAGGGGGTTGGACTTCGCTCGGGAGGAACAACCCCTCACCCCCGACCCCTCTCCCCTGAGTACAGGAGAGAGGGGGGAGGGCGAAAAGCTGGGGAGCAGGGACTCGAACCCCGACTTCCTGGTTAACAGCCAGGCTCGCTGCCTTTACAACACACCCCAGAAATTGGGACAGAGCGCCCAGCGGGAATTGAACCCGCACGACCGGAATGGGAATCCGGCAGGCTGCCGTTTACATCACAGGCGCTTGCTTCGCTCGCCGTCTTGTCAAAGATCGCAGTAGTCCGGGACGGAGTCGCACCGCCGCCGGCGACGTATCAGATCGCCGTGCTCCTGTTACACCACCGGACTGTCGCGGCCCCAAACGAAAAGGGCCAGGCGTCGGATAACGCCTGGCCCTTGCATGGCTCGCAAGGAAAAGTCGTTATCCGGCGGGACCGGCGCAACGCTGGTTCGCACAGCGCCCGGTGCCTCGCGTCTGCTGAATCGAATTGGCCGTTGCCTTCCGCATGTTCGCCCCATCGGCACATCGCGAGGCGTGGATCGCCCCGCACGCTGATTAGACGGGGATAGACGCTGATTGGTTCACGAAAAAATCGCCGGCCCGGCGTCCAAAGGAGTGCCAGAGCGAATCCCGACTTTTTCTATTGCATCCGGTCGGCGGGTCCGTCACACTGAAATCTGCCAGGGATGACGGTTTCAGCCCCCCATTGCACGCACCGGTGCCGACGCGGCCCGGCTCGCTGTGAACAGACAACCCGCCTGCCTTGACGTGTCCCCCCCCTGCTGCGACCATAACAAGAGACCATCCGCCATTTGCACCGCCCGCCGTCCGGTTGCGGATCGCGTATCCCAAGGTGAATTCTTTGTCCATGAATCCGTCCCGTTCCCGTCTCCGGCCCATCGTGGGATCGATCGTTGTGGCGATCGGCCTGCTGGCGTTGGCCGGCTGCCAGGAAGACCAGATCACTTACACCGTCGTTCCCCGCGCCGCCGAACCGGAGAAAACGCGCCTCGTCGGCGTCATCTATCCGCACGGCGACACGACGTGGTTCTTCAAGCTGACGGGGCCGGAAGGCGGCTTCGAGGGGATGGACAAGCCGTTCAATGAATTCATGGAGTCGGTGCGTTTCACCGACAAGGACGACCCGCCGGTGACCTGGACGACGCCCGCGGATTGGGAAAAAGAAAAAGCGCCGCCGCCGCTTTACGCCGCCTTCGAGGTGGGGGCGGCCGACAAGCCCCTCAAGCTCACCGTGGCCAAGCTGCCGGCCAAGAAAGAAAACGAGGTCCTCGACAACGTGAACCGCTGGCGCGGCCAGCTCGGATTAGAGGCGGCGGCGGACCTCGACGCCTTGCGAAAATCCAAGGAGATCCAGGAGGACAAGAAGTTCAACGGCGCCGCCGTGACGGTAGTGGACATGATCGGCGCCGCACACAAGCTTGGGGGGATGGGGCCTCTCTGGACCTACCAGAAGCCGGACGGCTGGGTGGAAGTGCCGGCCACGGAACGCAAGGGGGTGGTGCCGCAACTGGCAGTCTTCAAGGTCACCGAGGGCGACCAGACGGCGGAGGCGTCCGTCACTGCTTTGGGCGGCGCGGCCGGCGGATTGGAGCAGAATGTCCAGCGCTGGTGCAATCAAATCGAAGCCCCGCCGGTGGCGCCGGACAAAATCAATGAGGCGACGATCACCGTCGGCGGCCGCAAATCGCCTTATCTCGATCTCACCGGCAAGAGGGGCCGCACGGTCGGCGCTATCGTCGCCGTGGGCGACAAGACGTGGTTCTTCAAGCTGAACGGTCCGGCCGAGCTGGTTGGGAAGCAGAAGCCGAAGTTTGAAGAGTTTCTCAAGTCCGTGAAATTCGCCGGCGGAGGAGGGGACGAACAATGAGTGAAACGTCGGTCCAAACGTCGCCGGCGCCGGCCGCGGCCGTCGGCGTGACCGCGGAGCCGGGCCTTCTGCAGGCGCCGCGGCCGCGCAGCCGTAAGACCCTTGTCCGCCGGGTGCTAGAGGGGCTTGCCTCGCTCAAGCTGACCGTCGTGCTGCTGGCGCTGGCCATTGTGCTGGTCTTCTGCGGCACGCTGGCCCAGGTTTATCACGGCATCTGGGTCGTGGTTAAAGTCTATTTCCGATCGTTCTACGTCTGGATTCCCCTCCAGATCTTCTTCCCGCGCGACGTGCAGCTGCCGAAGATCTTCGGGATTCCACTAGGCTTCCCGTTCCTTGGCGGCTGGGCGCTCGGCGTCCTGCTGCTGATCAATCTGCTGGCCGCCCACCTCACCCGCTTCAAGATCGCCTGGCGCCGCACCGGCATTTTGCTGATCCACGCCGGCCTGATCGTGCTGATGATGAGCGAGCTGATCACCGGCCTGTTCGCCGGCGAAGGCAACATGCCGATCGCCACGGGCGCCTCCACCAATTACATCGAGCGCAACGAGCACATGGAGCTGGCCGTCGTCGAGCCGATCGACAATGAAAAGGAGGCCGTCACGTCGGTGCCGTCGTCCATCCTGCGGAAGGGCGGTTTGATCCAGAACAAGGACCTGCCGTTCGACGTGCGGGTGGTGCAGTACATGCCCAACACCAAGGACGTGGCGACGCCGCCCGTTGGATACGCCAACCCGGCCACCGCCGGCCTTGGAACGCAATACCTGGCGCTGGAACAGCCGGAAGGCGTCGGCGTCGATTCCGACTCGAAATACGACGCCCCTTCGGCCTACATCGAACTCAAGCCGAAGGACGGCGGCGCGTCGCTGGGCGTGTATCTCATCTCGGCGATGATCCGGGACGCGCAGCCAGTGAAGGTCGGCGACAAGACGTATGAGATGTCCCTGCGGCCGCACCGCGATTACAAACCGTACAGCGTCCGCTTGCTGAAATTCACCCACTCGGTCTATCCCGGCACGGACATCCCCAAGGACTTCCGAAGCCGGGTCATGGTGACCGGTCCGGGCGAAAGCCGTGAAACCGAAATCTACATGAACACGCCGATGCGCTACCAGGGCGAGACGTTTTACCAGGCCGGCGTCCTGGGCCGCGACGAGGGCACCATCCTGCAAGTGGTCCACAACCCCGGCGCTCTGCTGCCCTACATCGCCTGCGGCATGGTCATCGTGGGCCTGGTGATTCACTTCGGCATCAATCTGTTGAAGTTCCTGGGGCTTCTGGTCGCCAGGCGCGCCGCCCAGGGAGGCACAGCAACATGAACGGCTATGGACGCTTCATTCTCCCCGCCGCCGTGGCGTTTGCGGCCCTTGCTTACCTCGTGGCCGCCGCCGCTCCGCCGACCGACCCGCCGAACGGGATGCACCTGCATCAGTTCGGCAAGCTGCCGATCATCGACAAGGGCAGCGGCCGGATCAAGCCGATTGAGGCCGCCGCGCGCCAAAAACTGATGCTCATCAGCGGCCGGCAGGTCTTTTACGACGAGCTGAACCAGGAACATTCGGCCATGGAGTGGGAACTCGACGCGCTGACCAGCGAAAAGAAGCCGTTCCACAACCCGGCCGTCTATGAGCACCGGGTGTTCCGGATCGAAAACGACGAGGTGCTGAAGCTGCTGAACCTGGAACCGCGGCCCGGCTCCTACCGCTATTCCCTCGCCGAGATCATGGGACGATGGTCCGAATTCCTGGAAGCCGACAAACCCGTCGAGCAAAAGCGCGAGGCGGACCAGAAGCTCGACCTGTACGAACAGAAGCTCGCCGACCTGGCCGATCACATCAAGGTCCAGCTGGCGTTGGCCGAGATGGACACGCCGTTGCTGGTCAATCCGGCCGACCCGACGCAATCGCGGGCGCTGGGAGACGTCCTGGCGAGCTACCAGGCCCGGACGGAGACGGACAAGAACGCCGCGCCGCCGGCGTTCCTGACGATGCTGCTGGCCTACGAGAGGGGCGACGCCGAAACCTTCAATAGCACGCTGGACGCCTATCAGAAGCAATTTGAG